>JBFYTT010000409.1:0-9127 GCA_041300425.1 Roseiflexaceae bacterium | reverse complement strand
GTCGAGACTCTGTTCCCCATCCATGATCCCGACATTCGCCACTGGATTGGCAGGCATTTTTTGCCGGCGTATTTGGGCGACACACAACGAGCTCGACTTCTGACGTATGATGGGAAGTGGCGGCGCGCGGTTCCCACTGATGCGTCGCAGCAGCACGATTGTCAGCAGTATTTCGCCAGTGTGGCCACGATGGAGTAATCAATGCCAAACCCACGCTTGTCGAACGCAGTGCTCTGGCTTGCCATTATTGGGTTGTCTTTTTTCTTGGTCGAGCGGTTTGCGGTGATCACCGAACTGCTGGCAGGGCCGTTGTTGCTCTTTGCATTTGCGTGGTTGATAGCGATTATCATCGAGCCCATTTTCGAGTGGGCGGCAACGATCAAAATCCCCCGCAAGGTTTCGGTGCCGGTGGTATATGTGTTGTTGCTGTCGCTGATTGTGTTTGCGGTCGTCGCGATTATCCCGATTGTGGCAACACAAATTCAGGGGCTGCTAGAGGCGTCGCCGGAGCTTACTGCTGTCTTTTGGGCCACGCTCGACGACGTGCAGGCACAGCTATCGCGGATTGGGGTCAATAGCGATATCAAGACGTATTTCAACGCGGATACGTTTTTGTCGCAGGCGGGGATTTTCGGGCGCGAGGCATTTTCGCAGACACTCGGTGCTGCGAGTAGCATTGCCATTGTGATTTTTAATCTGTTTATCGTGTTGATTCTCAGCTTTTATATGGCGTTTGATGGTCAGAAAGCGTTCAACAAGCTGATCCGCTTGTCACCAAGTGACTGGCGCGACGAGGTGCAAACGTTCGGGAACATCATTTCGAACACCTTTGGCGGCTACATGCGTGTCCAAATCGTCAGTTCGATTATTTATGCACTCACCAATGCGGTCGTGATGTGGATTTTTGGGCTCAACAGTATCACATTGACGACAGTGATTGTAACCATCATCGTGATGGTACCAGTGATTGGGGGTGTGATTGCGCTCATCCCGCCAATTATTGTCATCCTCATTGCGGGAGCAACGGGGACGATTGTACCGTTCCTGGTGATTATGTTGGTTATTCAGCAAATTTTGTTCAGCGTCATCTTGCCGCGGATGGTCGGGCGGATTATCGGATTGCACCCCCTGTTGGTGTTTGCGGCGTTGTTGATCGGTGCCCAAGTCGCTGGACCATATGGAATTCTGTTTGGGACACCGTTGGCGGGGGTCGCAGCGTCGATTGCGAATTATTTTTATTTGCGTACGCAAACCGTCACCGAGCCCATCCCCACGCCAGTAGTGATGGACGAGTACCTCGATCCACCGGCATAATAAGCCGAATTTCATCACCCTATCAGCAACCCTAACCCGACTGATTGCTACTGACTGTGGTAAAATCAGAATTGGAACAGAGCAGCCACACATTCGGCGTATGAGTCAAGGAGAACGCATTTTGTTTCAACGTTTTCTGCTATCAATCGCGCTGATCGCGGTCGTCGCATCGGCCATGATTGTGCCTAACGCTACGCAAGCAGCGCCACACAGCCCGAGCGAAGTCCCGCAGTCGCAACAGCTTTCCGGATCGCGCACCTTCAGCGAGACGGGATTTACGGTTGCTAACCACTTTTTGAAAACCTGGAACGCCACGCCGAACGCACTGTTTGTATATGGATTGCCCATCTCGCAACCGTTCATCGAGCAGAGCTTCTCGAACCCTGGCGAATTCTACCGTGTGCAGTACTTCGAGCGTGCAATCCTCGAAGAGCACCCTGATAACATCGGTGGACCGTACTACATTCTGGGGCGACTACTCGGGTCGAAGTTGGCCGCATCACGCAGTGGTGAAGCCCCCTTCAAGCCTACAGCCAAGACCTCGAGCACGTACGACGATGTCACCAAGCACAATTTGAGTGACAGCCCAGCCCCATTCAAGTCGTTCTACAACAGCAACGGTGGGTTGAACGCATTCGGTCGGCCGTTGTCTGAGCAGTTCCAAGAGCTCAATAAGGCAGACGGCAAAACGTACTGGGTGCAGTACTTCGAGCGCCAGCGAATGGAGTGGCACCCCGACCAGCCAAACGCCAAGTACCGCATCATGCTGGGCTTGTTGGGCAACGAATACCGCGATGGCAATCACAAAACGAACCCTGCGTTCACCGTTGGTGCAGCATTGCCCAACGAGTTGTCGGGTGCGTCCAACGGCCAGCCGGTCAACAACCCGTCAGCTCCAACGACATCGGATTTTGCCTATGGATTCAACGCCGTCTTGTACAACCAAGGTGGTTCGGTTGATCGCAAGCGCACGCTCCAACTCGCCAAAGACGCTGGTATGCCGTGGATCCGCCAGCAAGTGCGCTGGATGGATTTGCACGACAAATCAGGCGCCATCTACTGGGGTGAGCTCGACGACATCATCGCCGACGCATCCAGCATGGGTGTGAAGATTTTGGTATCGGTTGTCGCTGCGCCAAGCTGGGCCACCAGCAACGGCAAAAACGGCATGCCAGACCGTGATCACTTCAAAGACTACAACTACTTCATGGGCGAAATGGCCAAGCGCTACAAAGGTCGCATTCAAGCGTACGAAATCTGGAACGAGCAGAACCTCGCCCACGAAAACGCTGGACGTGTCGCCAACCCAACGTTCTACATGGACATGTTGGTCGGCGCTTCGCAGGCAATCAAAGCCGGCGATCCAAACGCAATCATCGTGTCGGGTGGACCATCCTCGACCGAGACCAACAGCTGGAGCGTCGCGATTAGCGATATCACCTACCTCGACGCGATGTTCAGCGACGCACGCTTCAATGCAGCGGTCGACGTGGTCGGCGTACATCCTGGTGGCGCCAGCAACCCACCCGACACCTTCTGGCCGGATAACCGCGGTCCTGGACCATACTTCTTTAACAGCCGTGAGTTTTACTTCCGCCGTGTCGAAGACGTCTATGCCTTGATGCAGCGCAAGGGCATCAACAAGAAGATGTGGGTCACCGAGTTTGGTTGGGCCACCAAGAACAACACCCCCGGCTACGAGTTCGGCAACGCCATTTCCCAAGACATGCAGGCGAATTACCTCGTCCGTGCCTTCCAGATGGCGCGTACCAACTACGGTGCATGGATGGGCGGCATGTTTGTCTGGCAGTTGAACTTTGCGGTGCCGTGGAAGGCCAAGGGCAACGAGTTGCACGAGCAGGCATCGTACGGTGTCATCAACGGCGACTACAGCCTACGTCCTGCGTATCGCGCACTCCAGGCCATGCCCAAGTAATCGGAGAGAATGATGAACCATCCACGCGCTCTGCGCGGGTTCTGGTCAGCGCTGTGTGTGTTGCCACTGCTGGTGGCCTGTGGCGGAGGGGCGGCTCTCGAGCCGACCCCTGCCCCTCCAGCCCCTGCAACCAACACCGCGGTCCCGGCCACTGCCACCCCGCTCCCCGAACCAACCGCGACGTTGGAACCGACCGCGGAGCCTGCCCCCGACTCACGAGAGCCACTCACCTCCAAAATCATGGAGTTTGGCGTGGTTGACCACCTCTATTACACTGACCGCGAACGTGTTTTGGCATTGACCAACATCGCAGGGTTCGATTGGGTCCGCCAGCAAATTGTCTGGAAGGACATCGAAGGTCCGGCGGGTAACTACTTGTGGGACCAGTTGGACGACATCGTCGATGATACCAACGCGCGCAACCTCAAGCTGCTCATTTCGATTGTGCAAGCGCCGACGTTCTATAGCGCAAACAACGGGATGCCCGACGATCCAAAAGTCATGGGTGACTTTGTCGAAGCAATGATGAAGCACTACGGCACCAAAATCAAAGCCGTCGAAATCTGGAACGAGCAGAATCTCGCCCACGAAAACGGCGGCCGCGTTGTCCCCGAAGACGCAGGTCGCTACGTCGAGTTGTTGGCCGAGTGCTACACCCGCATCAAGGCGGTTGAACCATCGACCATCGTCTTGTCTGGTGCTCCGTCTTCGTCTGGTATTACCGACCCGGCGTTGGCTGTTGCTGACGAGACGTACTTCCGCGAGATGTACCGCTACAAAGACGGGATGATCAAAGACTACTTTGACGTCCAAGCGGTCCACCCGGGTGGTTCGGCAAACCCACCAGAGACACTATGGCCAGATAATCCGAGCACTGCCGAGGGTTGGACCACACACCCGACGTTCTACTTTCGCCATGTCGAAAATGTCCGCAAGTTCATGATCGAAGAAGGTGTGGGCGATCATCAGATTTGGATTACCGAATTCGGTTGGGCAACAGCCAACGATTCCCCCGGGTACGAATTCGGCAATCAAGTCTCGTTGGATCAGCAGGCCGAGTACATCCTAGGCGCGATGCAGTTGGCGTACAACAATTATCGCAACCCAGATGGCACACCATGGCTGGCCAACATGTTCCTCTGGAATATGAACTTCGCGGTATTGTGGGGCGCACAGGACAAACCGATGCACGAACAGGCGTCGTTTGGGATCCTCAACCCGGACTGGAGTCCACGGCCGGCATTCAACGCCGTCCAAGGCTTCATGAACTACATCAATACGGAAGGTCGGCGCTAGTCAGCACTGCTCTGGACCGCCCATTCGCACATGCGAATGGGCGGTTTTTTGTCTACCTGCTGCTTGTATAATGCGGTGATACATCAACCCCATCGGGAGTACCTGCATGGCGCAGTTCCGACGTTTTGTCCTGCTGGTGGTCTGCATTGCGACACTGTTCCCCAGTGTTGTCAGCGCCGCACCGCATGCGCCTGCCGAGGTACCCGCGTCGCTACAGACCGGGAGCGCACGCGTATTCGAAGCGACGGGCTTCACCGTTGCCAATCACTTCTTAGCGACGTGGGACGCAGCAGCGAACCCGCTGTTTGTCTATGGACTGCCCATTTCACAGCCGTTCATCGAAGAAAGCATCAGCACGCCGGGCGAGTATTACCGCGTGCAATACTTCGAACGTGCCGTGCTCGAAGAAAATCCTGATCTGGCGGGGACCTCGTACTATGTACAAGGGCGCCTGCTGGGGACAGCCTCGGTGGCAATGCGCCGCACCGAGCCTGCGTTCGTGCCGGTCGCTGATCCCGGCGACGGCACCTATGACCGCGTGAGCCGCCATACATTGCGTGATTCGCCGGCACCGTTCCGCGATTTCTATCTGCGCAACGGGGGGCTCCGCGTCTATGGTCGGCCGTTGTCAGAGCAGACCCAAGAGGTCAACAAAGCCGATGGCAAGACATACTGGGTGCAATACTTCGAACGACAACGGCTCGAGTGGCACCCAGACGAGGCAGATCCGCGTTTTCGTATTCTGTTGGGCTTGCTGGGGAGCGAATACCGCGACGCGCAACACACCGGCGCACCAGCCTTTGATCCCGCTGCCACCATCCCCACGCACACCGCCAGCAGCGACCCGGGAGCGGTCAATCCACTGCCGGGGTTTGTCTATGGATTCAACGCTGTCTTGTATGGCGCTGGGTACGGCACGACCTGGCAAGATCGGCCACGACTGATGAATCTGGCGATGCAGGCAGGCATGCCGTGGATCCGTCAGCAAGTACGCTGGATGGACTTGCACGACAAATCAGGCGTCATCCACTGGGGTGAGCTTGACCACATCGTCGCCGATGCACAGAAACGCCAGACACAGCTGTTTCTGAGTATCGTGGCAGCACCACGCTGGACCACCGCAAATGGACTCCACGGCATGCCCGCACGGGCACACTATGCGACGTTCAACACATTTGTCGAACAAATGGCACATCGCTACGCTGGCAAGGTCCGTGCCTACCAAATCTGGAACGAACAGAACCTCGCTGTCGAAAACGGCGGCACGGTCAGTGGTGTGGCAGACTATATGGATTTGTTGGTCGGTGCTGCGCGGGCCATCAAAGCGGCAGATCCACAGGCAATCGTGGTGTCGGGTGCGTTGGCATCGACCGAGACCAACTGGCCGACGGTTGCCATGAGCGATTTGCGCTACTACGACGGGATGTTCCGCGATCCGCGCTTTGCAGAAGTCATCGACATCGTTGGTGTGCATCCCGGTGCGCATGCGAATCCGCCCGAAGCCCTTTGGCCGGACACTCCTGGACCAGGACCAGATTTTGTGACGAGCCGCGAATTCTACTTCCGTCGTGTCGAAGATGTGCGCACCCTGATGCTCAAACATGGGCTGGCTGCCAAACCGGTGTGGGTGACCGAGTTTGGGTGGGCGACCCAAAACACGTCACAGTACTATGAATACGGCAACCAGATCAGCTTCGAACAACAGGCGGATTATCTGGTGCGCGCAGTCCAATACTCGCACACGCACTACCGTGGCTGGCTGACGGGGATGTTTGTGTGGAATCTCAACTTTGCCATCCCATGGACCAGCGAGGGTAATCCACTGCATGAGCAAGCGTCGTTTGGGGTCCTCAATGGCGATTGGAGCCCACGACCTGCGTATACTGCCCTCAAGAACATGCCCAAATAGCGCCGACCCAGCATAGCAAGGATTACCGATACCGTGACCACACGTAGCAAAATCCCCTGGAGCGACATTGGCCTGCTGACAACGATTTTGTTTTGGGCGCTCAATATGCCTATCGTCAAAACCGCTTTTACCACGATGGACCCACTGGCATTCAACACTGCCCGGTTCTTGATGGTGCCACCGCTTATTTTGAGCATTGTCTATCTGCTCGAAAAGAGTTTGCATATTGCCCGCAAAGACTGGCTCGCGGTGACATTGATTGGCCTCATAGGAGTCGGCGGCTATCAGTATTTTTTTGTGCTCGGGCTCAATCTGACGACTTCGGGGAGTGCTGCATTGCTGGCAGCCACGACGCCCATTTGGGTCGCGCTGTGGGGGCAATTTCGGGGTACCGAACGCTTGTCGCGCATTGGGTGGGCGGGTATCATCGTGTCGTTTGCGGGCGTCTTTGTGATTTTATTTGATGGCAAAGCAATGAGCACCGATGCCATCATCGGTGATGTGCTGATTTTGTGCTCGGCGGTATGTTGGGCTTATTACACGATTGCCGCCAAAGCATTGCTCAAGATCTACACGCCGCTCCGCATCACTGCAGTGGCTTTGTCCATTGGCGCGGTCCCGGTATTGTTGTTCGGCGCACGCCAAATTACCCAGGTCGACTGGTCGGGCGTGCGCCTCCAGGACTGGGGTGCAATGGCGTATTCGGTAATTTTTAGTATTACGATTGCATACATATTGTGGTACAACGGGGTCAGCAAAGTCGGTTCAACACGTACCGGGATCTATATGAGCTTGTTACCTGCCTGCGGCGTGATTTCGGCGTATTACATCCTCGGTGACCCCATCACCACGCGCGATATCATCGGCGCAGTGACCATCATTACCGGATTAACACTGACGCGGCGTGGTTGAACCAACAGAACAAAACACACGCCCCGGGACATCCCTCCCGCGCGTCTTGAGCGCGTCATACGACCACTGATCAGTGCTCCACGGCAAGCGTTGCATCGTGGGAATTGCACAGCCCGGCCCAGTTATTGCGGAGCACACCACCGAAATCGAGGCATGTGTCACGTTGCTGGCATCGCTCGAACCGCTGCCCGATGAACCCACTAACAATCGCCACCACTAGGTCGATACTCCACTTCGCCAAGTTCAAACTCCTCGACAGAAAAAATCTGCCAACAATCCTACGGATACGGGCGGGCGAAGGTTCCCGTGTGCAGAACCAGAGCAAAACAACGAGCCCGGGACCGGTGTCCACGGGCTCGTGTGGCAATGATTATTGGCCGCGTTACTGATCCAACGAACGTTGCCAGGCAGTCAACAGTTCAGGGATATCGGCATAGATCACGTCCGGCTTGACGGGCGAGGCTGCCACATCCGCACGCGTCACGACGCCGGTCAACACCATACCAGCGGTCATACCTGCGGCCAGGGCACCCGCCACATCGGTGTCGATGCGATCGCCGATGGTGAGTGTTTTGGTGGGATCGGACTGCAAGATTTCGGTGGCGATATGAAACATCGTCGGGCCGGGTTTGCCGATGATAAACGGTTCGACATCGGTGGCTGCTTTGAGGAACGCCAGCAAAGAGCCCGCACCGGGTACCAGGCCTTCGGGCATGGGCAAAGACACATCGGGATTGGTACCGATGAACGTCGCTCCGCCGCGGATAAGCAGGCAGGCGGTGCGCAGTTTGGCGTAGGTGACCTCGGTGTCGAGGCCGACGACCACATATGCTGGTGCCTCGTCGTCTTCGACGAAGTAGCCATCGCCAAACAGTGCGGTGCGCAGGCCGTTCATGCCGATGACAAAGACTTTGGTGCCCTGCGGCGAACGCGCCTTCATCCAGCGCTGGGCTGCGACCGGTGAGTTGATGATGTGTTCGGCGGGGAACTCGATGTGCATGCCGGCGAGTTTGGCGGCGAACTGGTCGGGCGTCATCGTGGCATTGTTGGTGATACAGGCGGTCTTGATGCCGTGTGTTTTGCAGAAGGCAATCAGGCGATCTGCGCCCTCGAGGCGTTCGTGGCCGCGGTAGAGCACGCCGTCCATATCGAGCAACAGGGTATTGTAGTGCGTTAGTGGCTTCATTGGTACTCCTACATGCGTTCGGGGACGTGGATCCCCAGCAAACCCAAGCCGTTGCGCAATGCTTGGGCGGTGGCGGCGGTGAGGGCCAAACGGGCCGTGCGCACTGCGTCGTCGTCGGCTTTGACGACCGGGCAATCACGATAAAAAGCCGAGAACGTACGGGCGGTGTCGTAGCACCACTCGGCGATGACGAACGTTGCATAGCGGTCAGCTGCCTCGCGCACGGCACCGGGGAGTTTGGCCAATTGGCGTACCAAATCGAGCTCGGAAGGGTGCGTCAGCACCGCGGCGTCGCAGACGGGCACCTGCATGTCGGCGGTTTCACCGACGACACGGCGCACGATCGAGCGGCAGCGAGCGTACATGTACTGGATGTACGGTGCACTGTTGCCCTCGATGGCCAACATGCGGTCCCAATCGAGGGTAATATTGCGTTTGGAGTCTTGGTAGAGGTCGTTGTACATGACGGCACCGATACCGACTTTTTCGGCGACGTCGGCTCGGACCGCCTCGGGCAGATCTGGGCTCGAGGCATCGACCACCGCGCGGGCACGGGTATGTGCATCGTCGAGCA
>JBFYTT010000391.1:0-8077 GCA_041300425.1 Roseiflexaceae bacterium | reverse complement strand
CTTAAAGACAATGCGATTTTGGACGTGCTCCCCGGTGGCGACGCCAATCGGCGCAACGCCACGCGCTATCGCTGCATGTCCGAGAACATCGTCAGGGCTCGTCGGTTCCTCGATCCACAATGGCTGATACGGAGCGAGTGTCTGCATCCAATCGATTGCCTCGGCGACATCCCACACTTGATTTGCATCCACCATCAAAAAGCGGTCGGGGCCAATGACACCACGAATGAGCGCTGCACGGCGCGCATCTGCTTCGCGACTCACGCCGACCTTCATTTTGATATGTGTAAAACCGTCTGCGATAGCTGCCTCACACAGCGCTCGGACTTTGTCGTCGCTATACCCCAGCCACCCCGCAGAGGTGGTGTATGCTGGATACCCGTTCGCGCGCATCTGTTCGATACGTGCGTTTTTGTACGGCGCTTGGGCTTCGAGCAACGACAGTGCTTCGGCTGGGGACAGCGCATCACTGATATAGCGGAACGGGATGCACCGTACCAGCTCGTGCGGCGTCATATCAACAAGCACCTGCCACAGTGGTTTGTCGACAGATTTCGCATACAAATCCCACACCGCGTTGACGACCGCTGCGACCGCGAGATGTACCACTCCTTTTTCGGGACCGACCCATCGCAGCTGGCTGTCTCCTACCATCTCGTACCAAAACGCACCAAAATCCGCGCTGATGCTATCGAGCGTACGCCCGATCAGACGATCACCGAGGGTTTGTGCAGCCGTGACGCACAAATCATTGCCGCGACCAATGGTGAAGGTTAACCCATGCCCGCTGAAGCCCGCGTCCGTGTGCACAATGACATAGGTCGCCGAGTAATCTGGATCACGATTCATCGCATCAGAGCCATCGAGGTGCAGAGACGTCGGGAAGCGGATGTCATGGACACTGACAGACACGATGGTCACAGGGTGGTTCATCTGGATAGTCCTTTCGGTACTCTACTACATCCCATCACGGCGTACTGTCTGTTGGTGTGCATGGTGCGCCACCACGACATCGCCTTCGTATGCAGTAATGCGATTGTCGAGGAAAAACGCAGTCTCATCGCAGCGCAACTCCGACCACGTCACGATGCGCGTCTGCCAATCACCACGACCTACGGTAATCTCATGCTCACAGACACTGCGCGCACTCAATGGATCACTGACAGTCAGAAAATACCGATCCGCAGACGTATGCCCATAGGTCAACCCATCAGAGCGGCTGAACATCCCGTGGTCGTTTTCGTCATGCAGCTCCCACCGCTGTTCGACCTGATTGTAGGCCTCATAGCGTCGCCGTGCGTCGGGTCGCACCACGGTGCAGTCATGGACTGGTGTACCCGCCGGGTGCGCAAATTGCCCGGCCGTTGCATCCGCTGGCAGTGGCATCCTGATGGGCAAATCAAACACGCACTGGGAGACATCGAGGGTCAACGTCACGAGTTTTGGACTCGGCCAGGCATGTGGCCAATACGATGGCGCCAGGGCGAGTCGCCAACGATGCCCCGCTGCCAGCGTGTGCCCGGCTGCTGACAGGGTCACGTGGACATCCATAAACTCGCCAGGCACCACAGGCCTTACCTCGGCATGCCCGTTGCGATGGGTCAAATTCAATAGCCCGCGGCTGACCAGCAACGATGTGCCATCAGGTGCGACATCACAGAGCCGTACGACGATCATTGCAGTCGTTTGGTCTGCTGCAACGCGCAAGGCGACAGATGGGAAGCCCAACACATCGACTGGCTCGGCACAAGGCGGTCCATCAAATGTCAGTGAACGCCCGTCTTCCCCGCGCTGGTCCGGTGGATAGTCGCCGGGCGTCGCATACGAGCACCACATCCCAGCATCAGCACCATGCCGCAAATCTGTACCCACCTTCAGACGCTGTGCTGGTTGCACCATCGTGGTCAACCCTGCAGCTCCGAGGTACCATTGCTGGGTGTGGCAGCTCGCCGCTGGCCATGACCGGTCTGCGACCCACCGCCCGGGCCGGGCAGGATACCAACTTGCAGGCTGCACCGATGCTTGCAGGTACGTGGTCAGCATTGGTTCGTCCATGATGCCGGTGTCTTGTGCCGACAGCCAGTGCTTCCACCAACGGATGGCTTCATCTTGGAACCCAATTGCTGGACCGGGCGACCCGGCCTCGGGATAGGTGTGGGCCCACGGACCTACCAGCCCCTTGCGTGGCACCGTCAACCCAGCAAGCAGACGAAACACCGCATTGGTATAGCCGTCTGCCCACCCACCGACAGCATAGACAGGACACGCAATCTGGGAGTAATCTTGGCAGACCGAACCCTGCTGCCAGTAAGCATCGCGGCGCTGGTGTGCGAGCCAGATTTCGCTGTAGCGCGGCGTTTCTTCGATGCGGCTCAGCCACGCTTCGCGCCAGTGTGCGCCCACGACTGCAGGGTCAGGCGGTCGGCTGTTGTAGGCGAGCATGACCGACGCCCATGGCAACATGTCGACGGCGAGCATGCATCCGCCCATGTAATGCACATCATCCGCATAACGGTCATCAGTCGAACAGACCGTGATGATTGCCTTGAGTGCCGGCGGGCGCAGTGCTGCGACTTGTAATGCATTGAACCCACCCCACGAAATGCCGAACATCCCGACATTGCCCGTGCACCACGATTGTGACGCTATCCACGCAATCACTTCGCAGGCATCCGCTTGTTCGGTGGGTAAATACTCATCATAGAGGATGCCGTCTGAATCTCCACTGCCACGCATATCGACGCGTACCGCTGCGATCCCGTGTGCAGCCAGGTATGGGTGACGGACCGCGTCTCGACGGTAGGTCCCGTCGCTACGCCGATACGGCAAGTACTCGAGTACAGCAGGGACAGGCACCCGTTCAGCGTTGGCAGGTAGGATGATACGTGCTGCCAACCGAGTGCCATCTGCGAGCGGGATCCACACCGGGTCGTGGATGGTCAACCCATCACGAAGCTCTGGCTGTTCATGCATGCGCTGCTCGAATCTCAGCTGCAGCACGTTGGCCACTCACCAGCGCACCATGGACGCTGGCGGGATGCCCGTCGAGTGCAGTTGCCTCCCCTGCGAAATAGATTCGTCCTTCGGCGCAAGCTACTGCTGCCCGCGCAGATAATGCACCCACTGGAACCGAACTATAACCACCCATGCTCCACGGATCTGCGGACCAATCCACTAGCTCCCACGAAACGAGTTCCTCGTCGACGACTGCGCCGTACACCGTACGTAACGCAGCCCGACAGGTTGCTTCGGGCGACGGGCTTGCCCGGAGTGCGTCGGCCCGTGCCCCGGTAAAAAAACCGACCAGTACGGGGCGTGCGGGGTCGATTGTCCACCAGACCGGGGCCGGATCGGGCAGTGTGATAAAAGTCGTTTGTGGTTCCCAAAACGGGGTGCGAAAACGCATCAAGACTTTGCATGCGCTGCCCATCTCGAGGGCATGGATGGCAGTGCGCTTGGCGGAGCTGAGGGCAGGCTCGAACGCAATGCATTCTCGTTGCAACAACGCTAACGGTATCGTCACAATGACGTTGCGCGCAATGAACTCTGCCCCGTTCTGGCAGTGAACCGTGACAGAGTCTGGATGTTGCACGATGCGCGTGACGGGGTGTTGTCGATGAATGTCGAGCCCTGTCGCAAACCACTCCACAATACGGGCGTATCCATTGCGGATGTGATAGTCATCACCGCCTTCGACGAGCTGGGCAGCAAACTCGGACTGCATCGCATGGACGCTGCCGCGTTCTGGGGTCGTCGCACTCGCGTGTGCATAGCGAATATCTGCAAGGTGACGAGCTATCCCCGTGTATCCTGACGCGGCAAGCCAGTCAGCAAATGAAATGTCTGGTCCTTGATATGCAATAATCTGCGCGTCGATTGTATTGAGGCGAGCGATGTCAGTACTTTGCTCGAGCACACTTGCACGATGCAGCGCCTCGTGGTGCCAGATACGCCTGCCATCCCATAACGGAGCTTTTTCGGCGTGCAGGCCAAGGAGCTGCACATACTGCCATACTGCCACGGAGTCGCCGTGGATAAATTCAGCGCCGCGTTCAATCGGTCCATCCACGGGGCTATCATCAGTCCATATGCGGCCACCGATGCGATCGCGTGCCTCGAGCACACGTACCCGATACCCTGCGTGAATGAGTGATTGTGCAGCCGCCAAACCCGCAATGCCCGCGCCAACGACAACGACGTCATCCATGCCACACCTCTCTTATACCATCCGTGTATCCGTTCAATCTGTGGAGCGACGCCACTCGGCGAGGATTTGTTGAGCGAGTATATCGACATTGGCGCTGGTATCGGTCGTGAGCACCGTGTGCGCAGATTGCCACGCGGTGGTACGCCCGAGTGCCTCGAAGAGTTGGACCTCGATGGCGCGCTGCAAACTCATGCGCCGTCGGTGCAGCGCCCGCGCTGTGTGTGGGTGCAGCGCCAACCAGTTGCGATGTGCCAGTAACGCATCGGTGAGTTCATCGATGCCGGTCTGTTGGAGCGCCGATACCGCACATACAGGCACCGACCACTCGTGGTCGCTCGGATGGAGCATCTGCACGAGCGCACGCAATTGTTGCAACGTCGCTGCAGCATCTGCCCGATCACTCTTGCTGACCGCGATGACGTCTGCGACCTCTAGCAACCCTGCCTTGATGGATTGCACTTCATCGCCCATACCCGGTGCCTCGACCAGCAAAATCGTATCTGCGACATCAGCCACTGCCACATCACTTTGCCCGGCACCGACGGTTTCGATCAAAATCACCGAAAAGCCTGCAGCAGCCATCAATGTCGCAGCATCGGCGGTCGCAGCAGCAATCCCACCAAATCGGCCACGATTCGCCATACTGCGGATAAATACGCCGCTGTCACCCGCCAAATCATACATACGAATCCGGTCGCCCAACAACGAGCCCCCCGTCAGCGGCGATGACGGATCAACGGCAATAATGGCAACCGTCATACCGCGTGTGCGGAATGCCTGTGCAAGCGCAGTCGTCAATGTAGATTTGCCTGCGCCTGGCGCGCCGGTAATACCCACCACCCGCCCTGCAGGAACCGTAGGCAGACATTGAATCAGCGCACGCGCCTCTGCACCACCACGCTCGACCATCGTCAAGGCCTGGGCCAACACGCGCCGGTTACCCTGTATAAGCACATCTGCACGATGCTGCGGATCACTCATGGACGCAGAGCGCGCACGCGTGCAACGGCCGTACGAATGAACGTGACAATCTCTTCGGTGGTGGTCCCAGGCCCAAACACCGCATCTACTCCATGTGCCTGAGTAAGCAGAAGCGCGTCGTCAGCAGGAATAATCCCACCGGCAACAACCACACAGTGTTCCAAACCCGCAGCATCGAGTGCGTGGGTCACCTTCGGCAGCAACGTCATATGGGCACCGGACAAAATAGATAACCCGACCACGTCGACATCTTCTTGCAATGCCGCTTCGACAATCATATGCGGGGTCAGCCCAAGGCCGGTATAGATTACGTCCATACCAGCATCACGCAGTGCGCGTGCAATGACTTTCGCCCCACGGTCGTGGCCATCCAATCCCGGCTTGGCAACCAACACGCGTATTGGAGTTGCACGATCGGTCATGATTTTTTGCCTCCCATACGCCCAAAGAGGGATGGCTTTTGGACCAGATGCATGCCGGTGTCTTCGTAGTCTGCTTCACCTGGGCGCATACCGGGCTTTTGTTCGAGCCATTCTGTCCGTGCCGTCTTGGCATCACTGAAATACGCGCTAATCGCAGCTTCGTCGCCCCGAACGACAGCATCTTGAAAGGTTTGCAGCTGCGCGATTGTGTCCGTTAACCATCGATCGAGCGCAATCCGATTGGTCATGACAATGTCACGGTGCATAACGACATCGCCCGATGCAAGCCGCGTCGTATCGCGGAATCCCGTCGCCGCCAATGCACTCATTTCGCGCCACGAAGACGCAGATGCGGTCATGTTGACCAGGCTAGCAGCGAGCACAAACGGCATATGCGAAATGCCAGCCACGTAGGCATCGTGCTCCACCGGCTCAATAAAATACGTCTTGGCCCCCACCCGGTCAACGACCGCTTCGCAGAGTGCAATAGCCTGCGGTGGCGTCGTGAGGCCTGGACAGAGGCAGTACACAGACCCTTTAAAGAGCTCTGGAGTGGCTGCTTTTGGGCCAGACGCATCACGCCCAGCCATTGGGTGCCCGCCCACAAACGGATTTGCTTTGGGGAGTATTTCGTCAGCCCAGGCGGCTATTTGTGCTTTGGTACTGCTGACATCCGTCACCACCGCACCTTCGGCGAGGAACGGTGCTATCTCGCGGAACAACGCAGGGATGGTCTGTGCCGGCACTGCCAACACGACCAAATGTGTCCCTTCGAGTGCCTGCGCGAGCGTATCCGCTACCACATCAATGGCCAGCCGACCACGTGCTTCCTTGGTATTTGCTTTGTCTGCGTCATAGCCGATGACCTGAATCTTGCCGAGCGCATCCGACACATCGGTACCCGCACGCAATGCCATACCAAGCGATGTGCCGATAAGGCCCATACCCACGATTGCAATTCGAATCATCGTCATCTCCTGATCTTTAACGCTCGACCGGCGGATCGATATACGAAAGGAAAATATACTCTGCAAATACCACCATCAACAGCCACAATCCGGCCAACATCGGTGTAAAGGCGCGCAATCCAATCAAAATGACACAGCCAAACAAGAATGCACCCAACTCTGTGGCTTGTCGCCAGGCTCGACGGGCGTCGTTACGGCGTGATCTGCGCAAAAAAACGCGCTTGCCGACCGCATACATCACCGGCATTGCCAGTGTTCCGACCGTGTAAAACAACCCGAGTGCGACAATCAGATACACGGGGATTTCAGACAGACTCAAAATCGACCGGCTCGGCACGGGCACGTACACAATGACATGTGTCAACACCACTAACCCAAACATCCCACGTACAGTGATACCGTTGGTACGCAACACCGATTCGATGGGCCCGAACGTCGCCAATCCAACAGTTGCCGAGATGAGTGCAAGCGCCCAATGATGGGTGCGGTCTCCGCTACTCCATGGGTAAATGACGAGCAATGCAGCGAGGCCCAACCAGGCAAACCCCACGAGCGAAATCCACAACAGGATTCGTGCACGCGCAATTTCCCCTTCAGGAGCAGGATTGGGACGGGTACGGTTTGGTGAGATTCTGGGATTGTGCATAGCGTACCCCCAGCAGAACAGCTCTCTGAATTGTACTGTATATCGTTCGTACTCGGCAATACGCCGTCATGCAGTCCAATGGCTGTTTTGTGCGTACAATAGACAAATCCACCTGCTATCAAAAGGAGCTCCCGATGCATCCACTCCGATTCGGCGTCGTTGGTGCTGGTAGTGTCGCCCAACGCGGAATATTGCCACACCTGAGCATGCCCGATATACGCGATCGCGTCATCCTCAACGCGGTCTGCGACCCAGCACCCGGGCGGGCTGATGCAGCCGCCGAAAAGTTTTCTATCCCACATGCCTATACCGATTTTGCGACGCTGCTGGCAGACGAGACCGTCGATGCAATCTCGTTGGCGACGCCCATTGGCATGCACTATGCCCAAGGCAAACAAGCAATTTTGGCAGGCAAACATGTCCACTTCAACAAGTCAATGACGACGACGTTGGCAGAGGCAAACGAACTCATCGCACTCGCCGCGGCACACAATGTCCAACTCGTTGCATCGCCCGGCGAGATGAATCGCCCCCACAATCAAGAAATCCGCCGGCTCATCCGTTCAGGCGCAATCGGCGATCTCTGTTGGGCAGTCTGCGGTGCGTCTTTTGGTCGGTATCACGAAAACGAAGAATTCCGCTTGGGGAATGACCCGCTCACCAGTGTCGATCCGTCTTGGTACTATCGCAAGCCCGGCGGCGGTCCGTTGTATGACATGACTGTTTATGCACTCCATGGCTTGACCGGCATCCTTGGCCCGGCGAAACGCGTCACCGCCATGTCCGGTGTGCGCATCCCGATGCGCGAGTTCCGTGGCGTTATGGTTGATTGCGACGCCGACGACAATACCCT
>JBFYTT010000216.1:0-2533 GCA_041300425.1 Roseiflexaceae bacterium | reverse complement strand
TCGATATCACACATGTTTTTGCGCATAAAGCCATACACAAGCATTGGAGGACTTATGTTTTCTCGGCTTTGGTTTTGGTCGTGTGTCCTGGGTATAGTGTTTGCTATTCTGACATCGGTGGCCCCTGCGTTGGTGGCACCACGTACGCCTACCGCACCAGTTGCGCGCCGGATTTCGGCAGGGGGGCAAAGTACCTACGCCGTTCGATATGACAAACGGATTGTTGGTTGGGGCGCTACCAAAACAATCCCAAGCATCGAAAGAAGCGTTGTATCCGTTGCTAACGCAGGGTCATTCGTGGTTGGACTGCGTAGCAATGGCACCGTCTTTGCATGGGGTGACTCTACACAATCAACGGGTCCGACCGTCCCTGCCGCCGCCATATCTGGTGTCGTCGATATTTCTGCCAAAAATTACCATGCACTGGCCCTCAAATCCAACGGGACTGTGGTCGCATGGGGGCGTAATCACGCAGGCCAAACACGCGTTCCGACCGGTCTTTCGTCAGTCAAGGCGATCGCAGCCGGTGGATTGCATTCACTCGCACTCAGAACAAACGGCACCGTCGTGGCCTGGGGCTGTGCAACCGGGTGGGACTTCGGGCAATGTGATGTACCTGCAGGGCTGACCGGTGTCATTGCCATCACGGCAGGGGGCACCCACTCTGTTGCGCTCAAGGCCGACGGCACGGTAGCCTGTTGGGGGGACGATGACTTTGATCAGTGTCGCTTCAGCAGCAGCATTACCGGGGCCGTAGCGGTTTCGGCTGGTGATGATCACACCTTGGTGCTGCTGTCGGACGGGACTGTTGCAGCATTTGGCAAAAATCTATCCGGACAATTAAGCATCCCGAGTGGGTTGACTGATGTCGTTGCAGTGACCGCCGGCACCTCGCATTCGGTGGCACTCAAATCCGACGGCACGCTGGTCGGGTGGGGCAGCAACACGTTTGGCGAGCAGGCAAATGGGCGCAACATCGACGTAGCCGCAACACGTACACCCACCCGCACCTCAACAATCACCCGGACACCGACGATAACGCGCACTCCGAGCGCCACACGCACACCCACACGGACATTCACCCCATCAGCTACAGCAACTGCTACACCCATTTCGTTGCGCGCCATGCCGCTCTTGGCTGTGGGTGCGGAATACACGCTCAGCACCAAATACGATAGATCATTGATAGGCTGGGGCAGTAACACGTACAACCAATTGAACTTCCCTACCAATCTCAAAAACGTCAAAGCAATCTCAGCATGGGGCTGTCAGGCGATGGCACTCAAGAGCGACAACCAAATTGTGACCTGGGGATGCAATCCCACATGGCACACGGCCGCCGCCGGTTTGCGTGACATCAAAGCAATCTCGATGGGTGGCACGCATGGGCTGGCACTGCGCACCAACGGGACGGTTGCAACCTGGGGTGACCCGCCCGATTCGACCGATTATGGACAGTTGATCATCCCCACGGGTTTGACCGATGTGGTGGCCATTTCTGCCGGACATTTCCATTCGGTCGCGCTCAAACGGAACGGTACCGTCGCAGCATGGGGCGAATACAATTCGCTCCCACCGAGTGGGGTTACGAACGTCAAAGCGATTTCGGCCGGCTGTGGGTATACCCTGTTGCTGCACACAAACGGCACCGTCAGCGCGTATGGTGATTCTGCCTATAGCAAGACAACGATACCAATTGGATTATCCAATGTCATAGCCATCGCGGCCGGGTGTAATCACGCGTTGGCACTCAAAAGTGATGGTACGGTGGTCGCATGGGGCGAGTTTGTTGATGGGCAAATCGATGTTCCTCCCGGGTTGACCAATGTCGTCGCCATTGCTGCGGGTACCGTTCATTCGGTAGCCCGCAAAGACAACGGAGCACTGGTTGGCTGGGGCGACAATTACTCCGGTCAGATACCGCCGCTTGATTTCAATGCACAAGCGACGCCGACGCGCACATCGACGCCGACCCGGACCAACACCCGCACGCGCACGCACACACCGACTGCCACCCCAACGCGCACACGGTCCCATACCCGCACTGCCACAGTAACAAACACTCCTGCGCCGACTGCCGTTCCGACCTCGACACATACACCAGTGCCAACACCTGTACCAGCATCCAACACGTATGTCTTTACACCGGCCGGATTTTTCGGTTGGACCGTTACCAATGCTGGGGTCGACCTGGGTATTAGTCCACGGCTGACGTTGTATCGCTCCGAGGTGTATACCTTCACAGTGAATTCGAGTGCGACGCACCCACTCAATGTGCGCGCGCTTGATGCAGACGGCGTGCCATACGCCTACACGGGCATAAGTGGATTTCCGGTGACAACCGGATCGCTCACCTTCACTGTTCCCGCAGATGCCCCAAATATCCTTGAGTACGTCTGCACCAATCATCCATCGATGGCCGGTGAAATCGTAGTAGCCAATATGCCATAGCGAATACGCTGCCGCCACACCCGTCTACGTACATATGTGTCACATCGGTACCTGCATGTGTATAGTCCCATCAAACGAATAC
>JBFYTT010000369.1:0-4878 GCA_041300425.1 Roseiflexaceae bacterium | reverse complement strand
CTCATAGACCGACAGCCTGTCGAACCAACCCTTCGAGTACTTGCAAGAGCAGGATTGCGACAATCGGCGAAAAATCCATCATCCCCATCATCGGGATGACCCGGCGCAACGGTGCCATGATAGGCTCGGTGATGTCACGCACGATGCGCGTGACCTGCCATGCGCCCGGCTGATCAATCCACGACAAGATCACCCGTGCGAAAATTGCATAGTTCAACGCCTGCAACAACAACAACAAAAATGTAGCAAAGAAACCTGACATAGCATCACCTCAATAAAGCATCCCAAAAGGATGTCGGCAACTCACGATTACATGTCATCCAAACGAATCTGGACCGCCGCAGCATGTGCATGCAGCCCCTCAGCACGCGCCAAGCGCGCTGCTGCCGGACCAATCCGGCGTAAAGCGCGATCGTTGAGTCCGATGACCGAGATAACTTTGCGAAAGTCGTCTACATTCACCGGAGCAGCATAGCGCGCAGTACCTCCCGTAGGCATGATGTGCGACGGACCCGCGATGTAATCGCCCAACACCTCAAACGAGCGTTCCCCGATGAACACTCCCCCGGCATTGCGCACCCAGCCGAGGTAGTCCCAGGCATTCTCTACCAACAAGCAGAGATGCTCGGGGGCGTATGTATTGCTCACAGCAAACGCTGTTTTGAGGTCGGGGACAATCACAATGCCGCTGCGCAGTGCCAATGTTTCGGCGGCATCGCGGCTGTCTGGCAAGGCAGCGAGTTGGCGTTGCAATTCGGATTTGACCTGTGCAGCCAGTGTCGCGTCGGTCGTCACCAATATCGCTGCTGCTTGCACATGCTCGGCCTGTGCCAGCAAATCCGCTGCGACGTATGCAGGATTGGCATGGCGATCAGCGATGACCAGTGTTTCGGTCGGGCCTGGCAGACTCTCGATCCCCACTGCGCCGTAGACCATCCGTTTGGCCAGCACCACAAAGAGATTGCCAGGACCGGCGATTTTGTCGACCTGGGGGATTTGTTCGGTCCCATATGCCATGGCTGCAATTGCTTGCGCACCACCGACACGCATCACCCGATCGACACCGGCGATATACGCCGCTGCGAGGATGATTTCGGCGACTTCGCCGGTGCCCCGCTGCGGCGGCGAACAGACGATGATTTCTTCGACACCGGCTTCGCGGGCAGGTATCGCAGCCATCAACAACGTCGACGGGAGCGGAGCACTCCCGCCGGGTACATAAATGCCGACCCGCTGCATGGGAACGACCAGCTGCCCGAGTGTTCCCTCGGCGCCGACGTCCATCCAACTCCCTTTGGGTTGCTTGGCATGAAAGGTCCGAATCTGGGTAGCGGCGAGGGCGAGGTCGGACTGGAGCTCGGGGCTTTGGGCATGCCAGGCTGCTTCGATCACATCACGAGACACCTCCCAATGGGCAGGCGCGTGACCATCGAGCTTTCGACTCCATTCTCGCAATGCATCGTCACCGTTTGTGCGTACATCCGTGACGATGCGTTCGACCACTTGGCTGGGCGTCAAGCGTTCACCGACACGTGCTTCGATGCCGTCAAGAAGCGCCTGCGTGACCTCGACTTCGTCGAACGGTACACGTTTGAGGATGGTTGCTTGCGCAGCCGCCAAATCAGTAATAATCGGGATGGGCACGGGTCACCTCGCCTGCCGAATCATCGGCTGTTATCCATTCACCTCACGCATGATGCGTGCAAATGTATCACTCTGGGCCGTAAAAAAGTACTGCGGTGGTGCGACCGCAATGGCATCGCCACCTAGTGTGCGTAGATGCCGCACCACTGCCAAGACCCGTTCTTGGGGGATGACCAGGGTTACCATGTACAAGCCCTGCGCGGCGGGGTGATGCGGCCACACCGGCGCAACCGTCGGTCCTTGGACGCCAGCCAATTCAGGCCGCGCATTGATGCGCTCGCCGACATCACTGACCGAGTCACCACGGATGTTGGCGGTTATCTGCACCACCGAACGTGCCCGCCGTCGTGCCTCGACCATCTCCATGATCGTCTCGAGGGTGGCTACTGCGGCCGGGGAGTTCCGTAGCGCTTTCTTGGAACTGATAATACACGCCTGCGACTTGAGAATCGGCCCACCGACGATCTTGAGCTGATTGTCGCGCAGCGTTGTCCCCGTCTCGGTGATGTCAGCGATGATATCGGCATACCCCAACCCCGGCGCAGCCTCGGTCGCGCCCTGCGAATCGACAATGCGGAACGAGTTGATGCCATGACTATGACAGAAGCGCCGTATCAAGGCGCCGTATTTGGTGGCAATCCGCAACGTACGACCAGCCGCATGCAACTCCGCCGCCAAATCCGCCAAATCACGCCACGAACGGACGTCAATCCACGCCTCCGGCACAGCCAATACCAGCTCACAGCGACCGTACCCAAGGTCGTCTTGGATGATGATGAGGTCATCTCGATCGCCACGGAGTTCTTCGACCAGGTCAAGACCCGAGACACCGAGTTCTATTTCGCCGTCGGCGACTTTTTCGACAATATCGGCAGGTCGATGCAGCAACACTTCGACACCGGGCAACGCCGATATGGCAGCGGTATATCGTCGTGGATTCGGTCGTACGATGCGCAACCCGCAGCTTTCGAAAAACTGCAACGTGCCATCGTATAACGACCCTTTGGAGGGTATCGCAAAGCGCAGTGACATTATGGCGTCTCCTCAGTGGCGGTGTGTTGGCGCCACCAGTCGTTCAGTGCTTGCTCCCACGACGTGCGGTGATAGGCTGCCGCATAGGCCGCATAGCCGTCGGTGCGGCGCGTATAGAGCTCCTGCAAGAACGCAGAGGCATCGGGTTGGCGCAGGCGTTCGATCCAACGCACAATCCCCGTGACCGCGTCGTCGAGCAGTTGTTGCCCTTCTGCAGCACGTGCCAGCCGCGGATCTTGGCCAAGCACCGCCCAATCACGTGGGTGCAACGGTGCCGGCCCGAGCGCATCGAGGCGCACCAAATCTGGTCGGATGGCGAGGGTTTGGGCGGTCTCCCAGCGACCAGCATGGTCGAGGTAGTCCTCGTTGACCACCGCTGCAGGTGGGAGCGTCAACACCAACAATCCGTATTTTTCGTGCGCCAGTAGGGCACTCTTCATGAGTTCGATTTCGTGCCCTTGGGCATAGTGTCCACTCAGCAGCAGGACCTGGCGAAAACCCGCCGTGGCCAAGCTCGCATACATATCGTCGAGCACCTGGAGCAGCGTGTCTGTCTTGAGTGCGAGCGAAAACCGATGGGGCAGCGTGGTCATCGGCCACCAGGTCATCGGGAGGAGCACACCACCGCTGCGTGTTACCACGTGGTCGGCGACATATTGTGCTGCAATGCCATCCATCCCCAACGGCAGATGTGCGCCATGCCACTCGAGCGCCCCCCATGGCAGGATAGCCAGTGGGTGTGTGGTCAGAATTTCGGCGAGGCGATCGGGATGGAGCTCTGTGTAGCGTCCCCATGGCACTGTCGTCATTGTGTCCTCGCTTGTTCCGTTCGTGCCGCTACTTTGAGTCGTAGGAGTGCATAGAGTGCTTGATTGACGGGAGTCGGGACCCCGAGTGCACGGCCGCGACGCACAACGGCACCACTCAGCGCCTCGTGTTCGAGCGGGCGACCCGCTGCGTCGTCTCGTGACATCGACGAACGAGCAGTTGCCGGCATGTCGGCCGCGATAGCCAATGCCGACGCAACCGGATCATCCGCAAACGTCATCCCCTCTGCTTGAGCGACACAGTGCGCCTCGGTCAACGCGGCAGTCAGCATGCGCTGTGCCTCCGTATCGTCACGGAGCAATCCCATCCCGGCACCGGTAATGGTCGTAACCGCACTCATCGCTGCCACAAAAATCGCTTTGCGCCAGACCACGACGCGACCATCTGGCACACACGTCGCATCTATGCCGGCCTGGCTCGCCGCTGACTGTAACGCCTGGGCGACTGCAGACGGCACGGTTGGGGGGATTGGGCCATACACCAGCCGTACCGGCTCGATCCCACTGCGGATCACGCCCGCTGCCTCGACATGGAGTTCACCATACAGAAGCCCGGCCAATGTCCGTTCAGCGCCAACAGCAGCAGCAACCGATGCATAGGCATCAATGCCGTTTTGGAGGGTCACAAACACGGTCCGCGGACCAATGAGTGACGCTAAGGCGGGCAACAGTGCATCGAGTTGGTAGGTTTTGAGGCAGACAAAAACCACATCGGCAGTACCAACCGTTGCGCAGTCGTCTGTGACCATGGCGGGGCGTGCGTGCCAGGTCTGTGTCGGCGCGTGGACGGTGATGCCATTGACTGCCATCGCCTCGGCGTGGGCGCTACGTGCGACCAGCGCTACCGGATGCCCTGCGCGGGCAAACACCGCCCCGATATAGGCTCCGACGCCGCCAGCGCCGATGATTGCTATTTTCACCGTTGCGCCTCCAGTTCGGCGATACATGCAGGCACCGCGAGCACTCGGCCATCGCGTTGGTCACGCCACTGCACGGTCCCTGCAGCACGGTCGCTGCTTGCCACGACGAGACAAACCGCCCCGCGGCGGAGCGCATCACGCACGTGAGTAGTCACCGATCCTGCACGCACATCGAGTGCAACCGGGAACCCCGCCTGACGCAGCTGCGTAGCCACCGATACTGCATATGCATAGACGGTCTCGTCATCACAAATCAACTGGACAAGTTGGTTCTGCGGGCGAATAGGAGTCCGACTCGCGATGACCACCCGTTCGACGCCATACGCAAAGCCCACTGCAGGCACAGCGTGTTTGCCGCCCAGAGCCGTGACAAGCTCGTCGTAGCGACCACCTCCGCAGATTTGCATACCGCTCGAATCATCGATTTCGAACATCATGCCGGTGTAGTAATGCAA
>JBFYTT010000367.1:0-11652 GCA_041300425.1 Roseiflexaceae bacterium | reverse complement strand
GTATGATGATAGACCCGGCCAATGACTTTGCGATGGAACGGGTCGCTCCGGTCGATTTTGTAGCCGTTGACCACATCGATGTCTGGGCGCATGGCGCCAAGCAAAAGCTTGAGTTCGCGCGGGTCATACTGCGCATCGCCGTCCGTGTAAAAGACAAATTCTTTGGTACATGCTGCAAATCCTGCCCGCAACGCACCCCCGTACCCCAACGGCTCGCGATGTGCTTGGTAGCTGAAGTGTGGGTACTGGGTTGCCAGCTCGACCAACACGTCTACCGTGAAGTCTGTGCTCCCGTTTTCAATCACGATGACTTCGTAGTCGTCGCTTACTTCCGCGAGCGTTTGGAGCGTGGTGACGACCAAACTCCCAATCGTCCCACCGTCGTTGTACGCTGGAAAGAAAGCAGAAATACTCGGTCGCTGCGTCGTCATACCAAACCCCCGCTAGAATTCTCTGTGAATAGTATACCATCAACGGTCCGGCTGGCGTTGCAACGCACAAGGGGCGCTATGGTATGATTGCATCACCAACTTACATGAGTACCGCCATGCACACCCCGATTGGTTCGTTGCTCCGTGCAGATATCGCTGGTTTTGCTCCGTACACCCCAATCGTTCCCCTCGACGTGCTCGCCCAACGACTAGGGCTGCCGCTTGCGGACCTTGTCAAACTCGACGCCAACGAAAATCCCTACGGGCCGACTGCGGCAACGCGCGCCGCACTTGCGACGCTGGCAAGCGAAACCGGCGCACGCACCCAAACCGCACTCTACCCAGATCCAGATACCACCAGCCTCCGCGCCGCAATCGGAACGCACCTCGGGCAATCACCCGATCGCATCATCTGCGGCAATGGGTCTGACGAAATCATTGATGTGCTGATGCGCGCCACCATAACCCCTGGAGCGGCGGTGGTTGATGCAACGCCCACATTTGGGATGTATGCCTACAGCACGCACCTCTATCAAGGCACATACATCGAAGTCCCGCGGACCGCGTCGTTTGGACTCGACATCGTGCAGATGCGTGCAGCCATCACACGCCATCAAGCCAAAATCGTGATACTCGCTGCGCCCAATAATCCGACCGGCAACCCACTTACCCGGGACGAACTGCTTGCACTGCTCGATTTGCCGCTCATCGTCGTCTCCGACGAAGCGTATGCCGAGTTCAGCGGCATCAGCTTTGTGGACCTCATCGACTCCCACCACAACCTCGTGGTATTGCGCACCTTCAGCAAATGGGCCGGCTTGGCAGGCCTCCGGGTGGGCTATGGAGTCATGCACGAGACCCTGGCGGCAGAACTCCGCAAAATCAAGCCGCCCTACACGGTCAATGTTGCTGCGGATGTTGCTGCCACCGCAGCAATACGTGACTATGCATCGATGCAGCCGTTGCTGACGCAGATATGTCACGACCGCGACACATTTGCGGCACAACTCACGACGATGGGCTGTGTTGTCTATCCGAGTGTTGCGAACTTTCTGTTAGTGCGTACACCCGTATCAGCAGTGACCGTGCGTGATGCACTCATGCAGGCAGGGATTCTCATCCGCTACTTCCCCAAGCCACGCTTGTCGGAATGCATCCGCATCAGTATTGGCACCGCGGCACAGCACGAGCGCGTATTGGATGTGTTAGAGACGATCTTTGCACAGCACAAAGGGCAATAAAAAAGATGAGCCACGAAAACCTTTCGGACTTGCGTGCGTTTGCCACCGAGCTTGCATATCTGGCCGGCCGAGTCACCCTTCGCTACTTTCAGACCGACGTCGGTGTCGAACTCAAAGAAGACCATTCACCCGTCACGATTGCCGACCGCTCTGCCGAACGTGTGATGCGTGAGTTAATCGAGCAAACATACCCACACCATAGCATTTTGGGCGAAGAAGAAGGCGAGACCCGCCCGGGGGCGAGCTTTCGCTGGATTTTGGACCCTATCGACGGCACCAAATCATTCGTCGCTGGGGTCCCCATGTACACAGTCTTGGTCGGACTCGAACGTGACGGGATACCGGTCGTGGGCGCGGTGGCAATCCCCCCCAGCAACGAGCTCATCAGTGCGGCAGCTGGGCAGGGGTGCCTGTGGAACGGCCGACGTGCGCGTGCCAGCACCACCCGAGAGCTGTCGCAGGCAGTCATTTCGACCACCGATGTGCAGCACATGTACGAAAACAACAAAGGCCCTGCATTTGACCGCCTGCGCAACCGCGCCCGCATGGTCCGTGGGTGGGGCGATGCATACGGGCACATGCTCGTGGCAACCGGCCGGATCGACGTCATGCTCGATGCACTGATGAGCCCGTGGGACTGCGCCGCATTGGTCCCCATCCTCCAAGAATCTGGTGCCACATTTACCGATTGGAACGGCGTTACCACCATCTACGGTGGCAATGCGGTCAGTACCAACGGCATCCTCTACGAGCAAGTAATGCAGACCATTCGCGGCGAATAATCAGGAAGTGAGGGTCAGATGCGTGTCGTTGCACTTATTTTGGCAGGTGGTGAAGGCGCACGGTTGAGCGTGCTATCCGAAAAACGGGCGAAACCATCGGTCCCCTTTGCCGGCAAATTTCGCATCATCGATTTTCCTCTTTCGAACTGTGTCAATTCTGGAATCTTCGATGTCGCCGTTTTGACGCAATATCAACCCCCCTCGCTCAACGGGCACATCGGCAATGGCCGTGCATGGGACCTTGATCGCGGCAACGGCGGGATTCAACTCCTGCAACCGTACCAAGGCCGCAACGAACAGGGATGGTACCAAGGCACCTCAGACGCAGTCCTCCAAAATTTGAACTACATTCGTGAGCGACGGGCAGACCTGGTAGTAATTTTGTCGGGTGATCACATCTACAAGATGGATTACGCGCCGATGATTGCGTTCCATCTCCAACAAAAAGCCGATTTGACCGTTGGTGTAATGCATGTGGCCCTCGACGAAACCGATCGATTCGGCATCATGACGGTCGACGACGCGATGCAAGTCGTTGCATTTACCGAAAAGCCCAAGAAGCGCGATAAAGGCACCCTCGCCAGCATGGGCATCTATGTTTTCAACGCAGACGCACTCATTAGTGCGTTGACCACTCAGGACGATGGGGTGACGCGCACGGATTTCGGCAAAAACGTCATCCCCTCGATGGTCGCAAACGACCGCGTCTTTGCATACCCATTCGAAGGGTACTGGGTCGACGTCGGCACCATCGACTCATACTGGAAGACCAGCATGGAGATGATTGATCCCAACCATACCCTGAACCTCTATGACCCATCATGGGTCATCCACACGCGCTCCGAAGAGCGCCCACCCGCAAAAATCGGCCCACAGGCAGTCATCAGCCAGAGCATGGTCTGCAACGGCTCTAGCATTCATGGCACGGTCGAACGGTCGATTCTTTCACCAGGGGTGTATATTGCCCCCGGGGCAATCGTGCGTGACAGCGTCATCATGACCGATACCTGGATTGGACCCGGGGCAGTCGTCGATAAATCCATCATTGACAAAAACGTCGTTGTCGGCGCGAATGCCGTCGTGGGCTACGGGGACGACCTCGACACCTCGAATGTCCTGCAACCCGACAAGGTCAACACGGGCATCAACGTCATCGGCAAGGGCGCACGTATCCCCGCTGATTGTGTCATCGGGCGCAACGTCGTGGTCAACGCCGAACGTGTCGAAGCACAGTTCCCTACGACACACATCGCCAGCGGTAGCACAATATAGCGAAAGCTCGGCATGCCATGACATCCACGAGCCCGCACATACACTCCAGCCAACGTCTCATCGCCATTGCGGCACAGATGATTGCGACAAAGCAGACCAAGTCCGGTGTTCGCGGCTGCAGTGGTCAGCACAGAGGGGGACGTGTACACGGGGGGGTGTGTCGGCACGGATTCGAATACCATCTGCGCCGAACGTACCGCGATTGCCACGATGATCGGAGCGACCAAGACCTATCTGGTGCATACCGTCGTCGCCGTCTGGAAGGACGAGGACGGCGCAATCTATGTCATCCCGCCGTGTGGACATTGCCGACAGTTCATCGCAGACATGCACACCGACAACATCATCGTGACCCAGGTCATCCTGAGCCACGATGTGGTGGTGCCGTTGTCAGCACTCCTGCCGTATCACAATTGGTGGACGAGACAACCCGACAGCACCTCAGTCTAACCCCCCATCAGCGCCGAAGGTCAGGAGCGACGATACGCGTTGTGCCAAGCCGTGGTACCACCGTTGCGTGGCGTAGGACTGGGCAAAATCACTCGCTGCTGCTGCAGGGCCTGGATCCTGGCCGCCCGATTTTTCGAGCATGTACCAGCGATGTTCCATGATCCAACGATACAAATCAGCTTCGGTACGTCCCGGGAAATGTTCGAGGATTTTTTGGGTTCGAATTACCCCGATGGTCGGCATATAGATATTGTCGTACCAATCCTCCACGGCCTCGACCGATTCAATGGGTCGCTGTTGCTCGAGTCCCATAAAATACCGGCGCCCATTGATGTGGCGGATGAGTTCGAGGTAGCCTCCGCTTTCGCTGAACTCAATACGCTGTTCCGGTCGCACGGTGTGGAGCTGTGTCCATTCGAGGAAGTCACTGTATTCTTCTTTGAGTGGTAATGCAGCGACGGTCAAATCACGGGTCATCGGCACATCGACCAGCAATTCGGTGACATTGGCATCGATATCACGTTGCCCCAAGCGACGGGCCACCGAGATCCGATGATTGCCATCCCGTACGAAGTAGATGTCGCCGATTTTGTAGACGTCTATGGGCGGCAAATCAATGTACTGTAACGCTGCTTTGTTGACATTCATCCAGCGGTCACGGGTATGGTCTGTTTTGGGGAGAAAGTGTCGGTCAAAATCGCCATACCTGCCTTCGCTCCCAATAATGTGATCAAGTGGTATGGTCTGTAGGCCAAGACTCCGTTGGCCATGGATTTGTAGTCGTTGGCGTACTTCTTCGAATGCCAGTAAATCATGCGGTGCGTGGTAGAGAGCATCGGTGAGAGCGGCAATCCATTCGCGGCGGCGTGCGTCTTCGAATTGTGTCCGGGCTGTAGCATCCATAAACTGCCGATCAGGCATGTGTTCGTCCTGTGGGGGTTGACCGTTCGATCGTCATCTGGCGATATCCAGCGGTATTGAGAATCATGGTTTGATTATAGTAAGTTTCTGTGGCTACACCATATGAGTAATTGCGGTGTACATGGCCGTGAATCCAATATGCCGGTCGAAACCACCGTTGGAACGTCACAAACGCATGCGAACCCCGATGCGGCCGGTCTGCTGCGTCGTGAATCCCTGCCAGTGGCGCATGCGAGAGCATCACATCAAGGCGGCGCTTGGTCAGTGCAGTATGCAATCGGACTCGCGTTGCCAAGCGTAGCATGCGGATAAGCATCTGCGCTTCGGTATACTGCGCGCCTGACTCGTTGTTGTACCGTAACGATCCACCCAATCCCGCAATGGTCAATCCTTGGATGGTGATGACGCGATCTTCTACCGATGTACAGCCACGCGGATGGGTAATGAGTTCTCCCCCGCCCGTCCATTCGTCTTTATCGTGGTTCCCAGCGACGTACACACAGGGAGTATTCAACATCGAAACACAGTACTCGAGATAGTAATACGGCAAATCACCACACGCCAAGATAAGGTCTATATCTGCAAATCGCTCTTTGATTTGCAAACTATAGACCACCGGTACGACCTCATCACTGAGTGTCAAAACACGCATGCACGCTCCGTTGAACGGTGGGTGGGGTATAACGAGTATATCCTATTCTTTGCTTTTGAACGAGATACACACGCCATATGCACGGACATTAGGCGTCGTCGTCTTCATTGACTGCTTCGATGCAGGGTAATTCAATGCGGAACGTGGTGCCCTCATTGAGCGTGGACTCGACGTGAATGGCACCGTGATGTGCGTCGACGATATACTTGACGATGGCCAAACCGAGGCCAGTGCCACCGCCGACTGTACCAGCAGTGCGGGTGCGTGAGCGGTCAGCACGATAGAAGCGATCAAAAATGTGTTCGAGGTCACCACTGCTCATCCCCGTACCAGTATCTGCGATGGTAACGCGAGCAGTCTGCCCATCGCCGCTCAGTGTACAGGTCACCGTCCCCCCCGGCGAAGTATGCTGCAGCGCATTCATGCACACATTGATCAACGCCTGCTTGATACGGTCACGATCACCCTCGACAAAAACAACGGTACGGGCATCTAAAGTCAACGAAACCCCATTTGCCAACGGTTTGAGCTCACGCACAACTTCGAGCAGCAACGTGGCCATATCGACCAACACAAAACGCATATTCGCCGCAGATTCGTTCCGCGCCAACATCAAGAGGTCATTCACGAGACGAATAAGCCGGGCGGCTTCGTTTTGCATGTCGCGCAACGATTCTTCGAGCAGTTCCTTGTCACGTGCCGCACCCCGTTGCAGGATTTCGATGTTGCCTTGCATCGCAGCCAGTGGCGTCCGGATTTCGTGGGATGCATCTGCAAGAAATCGTTGCTGCGCTTCAAAGAGGTTATCGATACGACCCAAAAGATCATTCACCGTGACCGTCAACAATTGGAGTTCGTCTTGGACAACAGGCACGGGGACGCGCCGACGCAAATCAGCCGCGCTCACAATGCTTTGTGCAGTACGCGCAATAACATCAATCGGCCGAAACACGGCCCGTGTTAACCATGCTCCGCCCTGCGCAGCAAACATCATGACTGCGACACCACCAAAGGCGAGCGCATACAAGAAAATCCGGAGCGCACGCTCTGTTTCGCCAATAGGGCGTGAGAGTTGGATCAACCCCTGGAATTGAACGGTGCCAGTAATCGGATTGTTGTAGGCCAACGGCACCATCAACGTGCGCACGCGCACTACCCCCAAATCCATTGTTGCGCGCGAGACGGCTGGTCGCAGCGCTTCCATGACCGTCTCTCGATTGAGGGTCACGCGTTGCCTGAACTCCAATTGACCACGCAGGTTCGGTGAATACTCGATGGGATTGCCATCGTTGTCGTATACGACGACAAACAGATTGGTCGTAGCGAAGCTGTCCAACCCACTTCCCTGGGCGAGAAAAGCCGGTAAATCAGACAAATCAGTCCTGAGCGTCGGTTCGTCTGCTGCATCGTTGAAGCTTTGCACCAATACTTGTGCCCCTAGATTGAGCTCGTTGTCGATACCATTGAGGAGCGCTCGGTTCACCACAAAATACAACCCGATATCGAGGGCAGTTAATGCAAGGGCAAACAAGCCGACATATGCGAGGGTAAGTCTGAGGCGCAGTGACATGGTGTCCTACTTTGCTTGGGTATACAGTGCAGCCACCCAGCCAGATGTTCCTGCTTCTGTCACAACGGGGAGCCATGTACCATCATTCATGACGGGTGATCCAACGACCGTCAACATCGTACCGTCTGCCATTGTCTGTACGATATCTGCGTCACGCCGTGGCGCTGACCGCAGGTATAACCCAGACGCACCAGTGCCTGCCACCACAACAGTGTTGCCTGAAGCCGTGATAATCGTCAGTGTAGGCAATACCGCTCCCGCGGGCACCCCCACCGCAGCAGGCCTTGGCAGATACGCGACGAGTCCCAAGATGAGCACAACGACAAGGCCGATCGCCACGGCGAGCCGCGGACCGCGGTGCATCACCGTATGAATCCCGCTCCGCCGCGGCACGAGCACTTGCTGCGTCGTGCGTCGGTTATCGTCTGCAGGGGAGCGGTACACCATACCAGCGCTCGGCAAGCGGGACGCATCTGGTTCACGCTCGCTGGACTCATCCGGCCGCGGGCTATCATCCATGGCCAACCTCGGAGCTATTCTTCATGGATACGGACGCGCCAAAATGCGAGTAATTCAGCAACGATTTGCTCCATTCCGATACGCGGCTCCCATCCGGTCAATGCACGTAAGCGGCTATTGTCGCCGCGCAACACGGGCTCGTCAACCGGTCGTAAGCGCGCGGGGTCGGTTACCACATCCACGGGCACCGTGCCCTGCGCAAGCACCATCGCAAGGATGTCGCCCATGCGGGTAGCGACCCCAGAACACATGTTGCAGACGGTCCCCCCCGGAGCATGTTGCAACAACGCCCACAATGCACGGGCGACATCGTCGACATGGGTGTAATCGCGACGGGGTTCGAGGTTGCCCACGAGGATGACGGGCTCTTGCCTGCCGACTTCGATCAGAGCCATCTGCCGACAAAACGTCTGAATTGCCGTTCTATCCCCTTGCCGCGTGCCTACATGGTTGAATGACCGTGTCACCACGGTATGGACCCCGTACGAATCGAAATATTGCAACCCCAGCAATTCTTGCGCTACTTTGCTGATGCCGTAAGGTGACGCAGGCCGCATCGGGTGTGATTCGTGGATGGGGACTGCCTCAGGCGCGACCACGCCATATTGCGCACTCGAACCAGCGATGTGGACGCGCGCCGTAGGCGCGTGTCGACGCACGGCTTCGAGCAAATGCACCGTACCTTCGACGTTCGCACGCATCGTGGCGACCGGTGCCCCCCACGACGCAGCGGGGTAACTCTGTGCCGCGAGATGATAGATATAGTCGGGTTGTGCGTGGCTGACGCAGTCCGCCACAGCATACGGATCTTCGATATCACCTTCGTACAGCGTCAGCTTGTCGACTATCGGCGCAAGCGCCCGCGGGTCACTCCGCCAACGCTTAAACACACTCAGTGATACATCCGGCTGGCGCAACAGGTACGCAGCAAGGGTGCTCCCCACAGGCCCGGTTGCACCGGTAATCAGGATTCGTGGCATGCCCGCTCCTCTTGACTGCACTATGATTCGTATTTTAACAGAATCAATCCAAAGAGAAACTACTTTATGTCAAACTCACTCAAGAAACCCGCACTCAAGACCGACATGCATACGGTATAATGCAGGCATATTCGAGTCACTGCGGTAGAAGGCATTCCCATGAAGTATAGCGCTACCATCGGTCTAGAAGTCCATGCCCAGATACGGACGGCCTCCAAGATGTTTTGTGGGTGTCGGACCGATGCAGCCCACGCAGCACCCAACACCAATGTGTGCCCAACCTGTCTCGGTTTGCCTGGGGCGTTACCTGTGCCGAATCGCTCGGCAATCGAACAAATCGTCAAAACTGGGCTTGCCCTGCATTCGACCATCGCAGTCGATAGCACGATGAGCCGCAAAAACTACTTCTATCCCGATTTGCCGTCGTCATACCAGCGCAGTCAATACGAAGACCCGTTGTGCGTCGGGGGTCACGTCGATATCGTCGTCAATGGGGTCGATCGCCGCATCAACTTGACCCGCATTCACATCGAAGAAGATACCGGCAAACTCAATCACATGCCTGATGGTACGTCGCTGATTGACTACAATCGGGCTGGGGTCCCCTTGATGGAAATCGTCTCGGAGCCGGAGATACAAAGCGCCGAAGAAGCTCGCCTCTACTTCCAATCCCTGCACCAACTGCTCAGCTGGATCGGTGTCAACAGCGGTAACCTCGAAGAAGGCGCATTGCGCTGCGATGCCAACGTATCGGTCCGCCCCGAAGGCCAAAAAGAATTCGGCTCGAAAGTCGAAATCAAGAACGTCAATTCGTTCAAAAATGTCGAGCGCGCAATCAACTACGAAATAGAGCGGCAAATCCAAGTCCTCACCGACGGCGGCATCATCAAGCAGTCAACCCGTGGGTGGAACGATGCCACCGGCAAAACCGTCGAACAACGCTCCAAAGAATTTGCACACGACTACCGCTACTTCCCCGACCCAGACATCCCACCGTTCCAGATGGATCGGTCACTCGTCGCCGAGATAGCCACACGACTGCCCGAACTGCCCAGCGCACGGCGCCAACGCTTTATCAGCGAGTATGCGGTGAGTCCTGCTGATGCCGAGTTGTTGACGGCCAACACTGCCGTGGCTGATTTTTATGAGACGACCGTTGCAGCCACCCTCAAACACAACGGCACAGCCCGTGATGCGTCGGTATGGATCCTGGGCGAGTTCTTCCGCCTCCTCAACGACCAAGGCGAATCACTGGCAACCGCGTCCGAACGAATGACCCCCGCCCATATTGCTGAGCTCATTGGACTGCTCAACAAGGGCACCATTACCCGTGCATCAGCCAAAGAAGTCTTTGAGATTTGCTACCGCGAAGGCACCGCGCCAGAGTCTATCGTCGCCGCCCGCGGGATGGCAGTCATTGGCGACAGCGATGCATTACTCACCATGGCACGTGAGGCCGTTGCAGCCAATCCGAAAGCAGTCGCTGACTACAAAGCCGGCAAAGACGCGGCAATTAAGTTCTTGGTGGGGCAAATCATGCGCCAATCACGCGGGCAAGCCAGTCCTCAGGCAGCCGAGGCTGCAGTGGTTGCAGCACTCGCAGACGTCTAGGCGGTTTGTTACGGCGCTCACAATCGCGCTGATACTTTGTGCAGTTTGACACAGATTCGCCCTGATGCTAGTATGGTGCGCGTTCTCTCGCACGCCCGCTATACCGGCAATTTGGAAAGCAAGTAGGTACTCTATGCCTCCAATAACAGAACATGTCGTGCTCCGAGATTTGGATGTTCCGAACATCGCAGATCTCGATGTGTACATTCAGCACGAGGGGTACGAAGCCCTTCGCAACGCCGTCAAAGACAAGACACCGCAAGACATCATCACCGTCGTCAAAGACGCAGGGTTGCGCGGGCGCGGCGGCGCTGGGTTCCCGGCTGGGGTCAAATGGGGCTTTCTGCCCAAAGATGTCTACCCCCGCTATCTCTGTTGCAATGCAGACGAGTCGGAACCAGGGACATTCAATAACCACCAAATCATCGATCGGAATCCACATCAGCTCATCGAAGGCATCGCACTCGCTGCATATGCAATTGAGTGCCAAAAAGCGTTCATCTATATTCGTGGTGAATTCGCCGCCGGAGCCATTCGGCTCGAGAAAGCCATCGCCGATGCTACCGCACGCGGCTTTCTGGGCAAAAACATCTTTGGGAGCAATGTCAGCATCGAAATCGTCGTGCACCGCGGTGCCGGCGCCTATATTTGTGGCGAAGAGACCGCGTTGCTCGAGTCTCTCGAAGGCAAAATGGGCCAGCCTCGCCTCAAGCCGCCGTTCCCTGCCGTCGCAGGTCTCTACGGTAAGCCGACCATTGTCAACAACGTCGAGACATTGACCAATGTCCCCCGCATCGTCCTCAAAGGGGTCGAATGGTATCGCAAAAACGGTACCGAAAAGAGTCCCGGCACCAAGGTCTTCTCCTTGTCAGGTCATGTCAAAAAGCCAGGCAATTACGAAGTTCCTTTTGGGGTCACCATGCGTGAACTCATTTATGACTATGCCGGTGGGATGCGTGACGACAAAAAAGTCAAAATCATCGTTCCCGGTGGTGCATCATCTGCATGGTTGACCGAAGCAAACCTCGACGTGTCGATGGATTACGAATCACTCGCCGCAGCGGGCACCATGCTCGGTTCGGGCGGCATGATCATCTTGGACGAATCCGTTTCGGCAGTCGAATTGGCCTACAAGATGGATGAATTCTTCAAACACGAATCGTGTGGCAAATGCACACCTTGTCGCGAAGGAACACATTATCTGGTCAAAACGTTGCATAAAT
>JBFYTT010000359.1:0-5117 GCA_041300425.1 Roseiflexaceae bacterium | reverse complement strand
ATCGGCAATCCCATCGAGCGTTCCTCCGGGCAAGTAGGTAGAGATGACATACGCGACGGGGAGCGTGTTGTAGGTCAAATCACTCTTGATTACCTGTGGAAAAGGCAGGTGCTTGTGGGCCGCTATCCGGCGGATGTATACTTCGGCGGCTAGTTGCTCGACCGGAGCAAAAACAATCGCTATGTTTTGCGACCCTGAAGCCTTGAGGACGATTCGTTCCGCAGACACGGTTATGAGTGACAACGCACGTATGCGCATGTTGAGTGGACTGAGAATAATGGCACTATAGTCACAAATGCGATTGAGGATTGGTCGGTTCCACGGACTCCCCCGCTGTTCGTCAAACGCAGCTGCATCAGCTTCGAGTTGGAGTATCTTGTTGCATTCTTCGAGCGAAGCGGTCACGTATCACCTGTGCAGAAAAGAAATATCCTTTATTGTAAACACAAAACGCGTATGCCGGATGCGGCATACGCGTCGGATGAAAGAAACCTACACCTCGTCGGGGAACAGCGCAGTACTGAGGTAGCGCTCACCGTTACTCGCAGAGATGAACACGATGGTTTTGCCGGCATTTTCGGGGCGTGACGCCAGGAGTGCCGATGCATAGGCAGCTGCACCAGAGCTAATGCCGACCATGAGGCCTTCTTCTTTGGCAAGCCGTCGTGCGGTTGCAAACGTATCATCGTTCGAAACCTTGATGACCTCGCTATACACGTCAGTGTTCAAAACCGCAGGGACAAATCCTGCACCAATCCCCTGAATCTTGTGCGGTCCGGGTTGGCCGCCAGAAAGCACCGGCGAAGCCTCGGGTTCGACCGCAACAATCTTTATGTTTGGGTTGAATTCACGCAAAATCTCACCAACGCCGGTAACAGTCCCACCCGTACCGACGCCGGCAACAAAGATATCAATGTTGCCATCCGTGTCGTTCCAGATTTCTTGGGCAGTCGTCCGCCGATGCACCGCTGGGTTCGCAGCGTTCGTGAATTGCTGCGGGATCCAACCACCGGGAGTCTCCGCAGCGATTGCTTCGGCCCGTGCTATGGCACCGCGCATCCCCTCGCTGGCAGGGGTCAATACTACCTGTGCGCCAAATCCTTTGAGCAACTTGCGCCGCTCAATACTCATCGAATCAGGCATGGTCAGAATCATCTTGTATCCGCGCGCTGCGGCCACCATCGCCAGCCCAATGCCCGTGTTGCCGCTGGTTGGCTCGATAATTACCGTCCGGGAGGGTGCGATCAGCCCAGCCTGCTCTGCAGCGTCGATCATCGCAAATCCGATGCGATCTTTGACACTCCCGCCTGGATTGAACCACTCGAGTTTTGCGAGTACCGTTGCTCCCTGCGAACGAATCTGCACGAGTGGGGTGTTGCCAATCAGTGCCGTGACATTTGCGAAAATACGTGCCATATCTCATTCTCCTAAACACGAGTAAACAACTGTGAATTATCATATTAAGTATACCAAATTGCCGTGAGAACGCAAGTGTGTTGCCCACGGGGTATGGCGACAGACAGCGCTGTGGTATTCTTTCCGGTGATGCAACAATGCACCGCAATGGTACGTCATGCGAATGGGAACAGAAAGAAGGAGTGTTATATGACCAATCCAGAAGAACAACGGACCCCATCGCCGGCAGATCAACAACAGAACGCGCACGACAATGTGTCACTATTGGATGAATTACGTTCACTGGGCACACAGCTCGAAGCAGTGGCGCGGGCATTCTTGGCGAGTAACAAAGCGCATCAAATGCAACAAGATTTGCAAACAGGTGTGAATGAACTCATCACCAAGCTCCAAGGGATCGGTACCAACGAAACCGTTGTGGAAGTCACGGAAAAAGGCAAACAGATGGTCGAAAAAGCGCTCGAAAACCCGACCGTCACCGATGCACATGCCAAAGTCGTGAACAAACTCGGGAGTTTGAACGAAGATCTGCGCAAACTTGCATCGACGCTCGCAGACGACAAAAAGCGTGGTGAATAACCACCGGTCTCGATGTCAATGACTAACCCGTCACATGGAAACATGTGACGGGTTTTTTTGAGCTACCCGACCCTACCGGCTCGCAATACCTCAGCGCTGTTTTCCGCACATGGTCAAGAGAATAGATGTGCGGATACACCTACGCTAAACCACACTGGCGCATACTCAGTTCCCAGAGCCGCCGCCGACTCGTCACATCATACGAAGCCCGAGAAGAGGCGACCGGCTTTGCTTGTGAAAAATAAAGACCTGTTGTTTGGCTGAGCGAAGGGTCCATGGCCAACGCAATGCTCGTGCGTGCACCGGCCTCGGGACTGATAGCAAAAAACTTCGCAAGAAATCCGTTGAGTGCCATGAACATGCCTGCGTTGTTGCTCCCAAAACCCGTCGCCACAAAACCTGGATGGAGCGCATTTGCAGTGACATCCGAATCTGCCAAACGATGAGCTACTTCGTACGTGAAGAGAATATTGGCGAGCTTGGATTGTGCATATGCACGCAAACCGCTATACGATCGTTCACCTTGGATATCATCAAAGTTAATTGCGGTACTGATATGGGCTGCAGAAGACACATTCACAATGCGCGACGGAGCAGATGCGCGCAACACCGGCAAAAGACGATGGGTCAACAAAAACGGGGCGAGATGGTTGGTCGCCCAGGTCAACTCGAACCCGTCGTGCGACACCTGGCGTGTCGAGTAGAATCCGCCGGCGTTATTCACGAGCACATCGACGCGTTGGTAGTCAGCAAGAATGCCGCTGGCTAATGCCTCGACCTGTGCCAGCGACGCAAAATCCGCCAGCCGGGTGTCAATGACTGCATGGGGGAGTTCTGCAAGAATCCGACTCTTTGCCGCGGCACACCGGTCTGCATTGCGACCCACCAGAATGACGGTATCTCCCCGATTGGCGAGGGCCAGTGCAGTATGCCAGCCTATCCCACTTGTCGCACCGGTGACGATGGAAACGTTTTTCTCATCCATGAGAAACCTCCTGCATTACGACTGCATTGACGAGTGCTGAAAGAGCGGATGAAATTTGACCGAAATCCAGATGCACAACCGCGTCTCAGGATCTTCGAGGTCGATGGCACAGATTTGACTGATGCGGGTCAGTCGATACAGCAACGTATTGCGATGCACATGCAGCGACTCGGCAGTGCGTGCGAGGTTGCCCGATGAATGAAAATATGCCACCAATGTCTGTATGAGCTCGGCGTTTTGCTCACGATCATACTCGAGGAGTGGCCCGAGGTGACGCCGATAAAACGTATATGCGTCATCATGCTGCACCATCGACAGCAGCAGCTGATAGACACCGATACTATCAAATGTGGCCACGGCAGTTTTGCCTGCTCCCGGCAATTTGCGCACCTGTTCTGCATCGTGAACCGAATGCTTCCAGTCTTCGACGTTCGCCGAACTCCGACCTTGTACAATCCGCAGGCTGGGGCATTGTGCACGGAGCGCGGCAGTCAAGAGGGAGAAAACACCATTCGAGTCGGCGAGGAGTTCGTCTTGGGCAACAAAAAGCAAAACACCGGCGTTGTGTTCTATCCAAGGGACATGAATTGACTGCGCGTGGATTGTTTTGGCGAAGAGGGACTGCAAGAACAGCACCTGTGGTGGATCCACGCACATCAGGGTTGCGCGTTGTGGGTTTTTGAGATCGTACCCAAATTCACGCGCACGCTGTTGAATGGTGAGTGGATCATTGAGCTGGCCCGAAAGTACTTGTTCGACGAAGTTCCCACGAAAGCGCGCTTCGACAGCACTCAACGCGAGCGCTTTGGTGAACTCAAGCGCGAGTGCCATCGTGGCTCTTTTGATGGTCGCTTTGTCTGAATCAGTCAACGACGTCCCAAAAATCACGCTGTACCCGAGGATTTGGTCTCCAGCTCGCAGTACTTCACAATAAAACTGGAATCCGTGGACGGTGCGCGAACCTTCTGTGGGAACGTAATCGGGCACAATCGTATGCTGACTGCGGATGGTATCTGCGCATACGAGTTCGCTTTTGGCAGAATAAAGCGATACTAACCGTCCTGTCCGTCGTGCCAAGACGTTGACCATGGCTGCAATCCCTGCACCGTTTAGGGCGAGTTCTCCCATTTCGAGCGCAATTTGGGCGGCGCGTCGGTCGGTTTGTGCTTCGAAATCGCTCACCAAACGCTGGAGCTCACGGTCCACATTGCGTATGTCGACATCGTCTGCGAGATTCAATAACGGCAACCCATGACTGTCTGCCATGGCGATTGCACCCTCGTCAACGCTCCCAACGACTGCCAGTGCCGCTATAGGCACCGAGACAAGACGCTCGATGAGCATACTGAGGGACAGCGGCGGGTCGATGTCGCGGAGCGACCGAATCGAAACAAGGGCGAATTCGTTCCCCCGCAAATCAGTGAACAACGGCGCAACGGCACGCGCAATGACCGGCCAACTCACTAACCGATGTAACCCATTGGCACCAGCCAACACGGTGGTACCAATCGGTAATGCGAGTCGGATTGCATCATGTACGGTTACGTCAGCCATATCTGCCCCTTTTGTGCCGCTGGGTATGCAAACAACAAACCTACGACCGGAACAATGGCAATACAGGGGTCAAACAAGGGAACAATATCTCGCATATCGGTAATTCTGTGTCATCACACGCAAGCAATCCCGCGCGCCGGAGTGCGCTCACCGATCGATATCCAAAGCAGAGCTGCGCCAATGCTGGGACCTCGATCGTACGCATGCGTACCGCAGCTTCACGCGTGCCATCGATGACCGTCACTACTCCGGCATTGAGCATAACCATTGCCCGCTCGTCGCTAATCTCGAGCCGTACACCGCCTACCCAATCACTATACCGCGATGCAGCAACACGTGCAGTAAACGCGGGAATCAATGCCGCTAACATGGTCGGCAAATCGATGATCCCACCGAGCACACCATAGGGCTGCGCTGCATGTATGCGTGTTTCTGCACCTACGGTCAGCGCCATGCGCGTGAGTGGGTGTGCGGGCGGAAGGAAGAATTGCAGTTTGGTAGCAGTAAATGTGTCTATGATGCCATCGATGAGGTCGCCTGCAGCGCCATCATCTGATACTACTGCACGCCGACATTGTATTGC
>JBFYTT010000341.1:0-5411 GCA_041300425.1 Roseiflexaceae bacterium | reverse complement strand
CATCTCACGTTGGTACACAAACGGCTTCCACCCGTACTCTAACAGCGCAGATGCCATCCACGACGCATCTTCGATATTCACAAACCGCAACTGTTCGGCATTGGTCTGCGACGCAACTGCCTGGACGACTTCTGCAACGGGTATCGTCGAACGCCAATCGGGATGAATCCCAATCTGCATCACACTCCCGGTCGCGGACTGGATGATACCGTAGGCCACCACAGTGGACCCTTCGGCACGTACCACAACGTGAGCCCCCCGTGCCGAAGCAGTGGCCTGCTGCCAACTGGGCACGTATCCGTTGTATAGCGCTTCGTCGATCCCTGCGGGGAGCTCACTGCGTACCTCCCAACCCGGTGGCAAGCGATGGTCGGGGCTTCGTTGTGTACGAACACAGACAAATCGACGGGTCGTGATGCATCCATGTCGCTCATAGAGTGACTGTGCGGCAGTGTTGTTTTCGAGCACCTCGAGCTGGAACGATACTGCACCTGCGGATTTGAGCTGCGCCCACAGGGCATGCAACATACCACTGCCTATCCCCTTGCTCTGGTGACCCTGTCTGACACCGGTCGCCGCATCGTATGTGACACGACCATCTGCGCCAGCACGGACTCCTACCAACACAAATCCGACCAGTGTTTCGGCATCAAAGCACCCGACCGACAATGCAGGGGAAACATCCCGCGAGTCCATCATTGCCGATAGCTCTGCAGTCGAGAGCGACATGGGCACTTCATACGACCCAAACGCATCCACAAACGCATCATGGATGTCTGTGATCGATACACCTTCCAATGAACGATACTCCATCGCTCCCTCTCAACCTCGATTCATCCGTGCGTTGTCCGTACCGTCGACCACACAACCGCAGAGCCGCGAATCACACCAGCAGCCGCAGTATTTCTGCGTTGTACCGTTTTCTACTCCCATACGCTGATTCTGCAGAAAGGAGTCAGAACATCTTCAGTGTAGCCCGACAGTGTGTGGCCTTGCGGATATGTAAGGGATACAAAACAAAAACCACACCCTGCGCCAGAGCGCAAGGTGTGGCATGAAGATTCGGGATTACAGACCAGCGGCACGGCGCAGTGCGTCGGCTTTGTCGGTTGCTTCCCATGGCAGATCGATGTCAGTGCGGCCGAAGTGGCCGTAGGCAGCGGTCTGGCGATAAATCGGCCGGCGCAGCTTCAGATCGCGGATAATCGCACCTGGGCGCAGGTCGAAGTATTCGTCGATGAGCTTTGAAATCTTGGCTTCGTCGATTTTGTGCGTGCCGTAAGTTTCGATCGAAATCGACACCGGACGTGCCACACCAATTGCATACGACAACTGCACTTCGAAGCGGTCTGCAATCCCGGCTGCGACGATGTTCTTGGCGACGTAGCGGGCTGCATAGGCTGCGCTTCGGTCGACCTTTGTCGGGTCCTTGCCCGAGAACGCGCCACCGCCATGGCGAGCCACACCGCCGTAGGTGTCGACGATGATCTTGCGACCAGTCAACCCTGCGTCGCCATGCGGACCACCGACGATGAACTGACCGGTTGGGTTGATGTGGACAATCGGCTGTCGGTCCATCAGATGGGCCGGCAGGACTTTGGCCAAAATGCGCTCCTGCACGCTCTCACGCAGGTCTGCTTGCGAGATGTCGGCGGTGTGCTGCGTGCTCAACACAACCGTGTTGATACGCTTTGGTTTGCCGTATTCGTACTCGACCGTGACCTGGCTCTTGCCGTCTGGTCCGAGGAACGGCATCAAGCCGCTCTTGCGGGCAACGGCCAATTCGCGGGTCAAACGATGCGACAACGCAATGGTCAAGGGCATGAGTTCGGGGGTTTCGTTACAGGCGAAGCCGATCAATCATACCCTGGTCGCCCGCACCGACTGCATCGACTTCAGCGTCAGACATATCGCCGCCGCGGACTTCGAGGGCCTTATCGACACCCATGGCGATGTCTGGGGATTGACCGTGGATGGCCACGATGACACCACAAGACTCTGCGTCGAAGTAGAATTTGCCGTCGGTGTAACCGATTTCGCGGACGGTCTTGCGGACCAGATCCTGCACGTCGACATACCCATTGACGGTCACTTCACCCATCACCACGACCAACCCGGTGGTGGTGGCCGTCTCACAGGCGACACGTGCACGAGGATCGATGGCGAGAAATGCATCAAGTACCGCGTCGGATACCTGATCGCACAGTTTATCCGGGTGCCCTTCGGTCACTGACTCTGATGTAAAGAGCAGCGACTTCGAGTTCATAAATGATGTAGACATGCGTCTCCTTTACTACACAGGATTCGACGTAACAACCGCAGCGTCAAACGTGGTTTGACGCTGCGGCGACGGCGAACTAGGTGCCCTCTTCCCAAGAACCGAGGTATTTCACCTGCTCGGTGCTGAGCAGATCGTATTTAATGCCCATGGCACGCAACTTGAGCGCAGCGATTTCGGCATCGACGGCCTTTGGCAATGCATGCACTGCAGCAGTCAGCTTGCCCTTGTGTTTGAGCAAGAACTCGGTGGCAAGTGCCTGATTGGCAAACGACATGTCCATGACGGCGCTTGGATGGCCCTCGGCTGCTGCCAAGTTAATCAAACGACCTTCGCCCAACAGGTTGATGCGGCGACCATCCTTGAGGATGTACTGGTCAACAAACGGACGTGGCTGGCGCTTTTCGACAGTGATGGCGTCGAGGTCGTCAATATTGATTTCGATGTTGAAGTGACCGCTGTTCGAAATGATACAGCCATCCTTCATCACGGCGAAGTCTTTGGCGCTCAACACATGCTTGTTCCCAGTCGCGGTGACTACGAAGTCAGCTTGTGCAACGGCTTCTTCCATCGGCATAACGCGGAAACCGTCCATAGCAGCTTCGAGTGCTTTGACGGGATCGACTTCGGTCACAATGACCCACGATCCCATGCCACGGGCGCGCTCAGCGATACCGCGTGAGCAGTAGCCGTAACCAGCGACCACAAAGGTCTTGCCGGCCAACAACACATTGGTTGCGCGGATGATGCCGTCGAGCGTGCTTTGGCCTGTGCCGTAGCGGTTGTCGAACAAGTGCTTGGTGTCGCTGTCATTCACTGCGATAACGGGGAACGGCAACACACCGTCGGCAGCCATAGCACGCAGACGAATCACGCCGGTGGTCGTCTCTTCGGTGCTGCCCAACATGGTTGGGATCAGGTCCCGACGTGTTTTGAGGATACCCGACACCAGGTCCGCACCGTCATCTTGGGTGACATGTGGGTTGTGGGCCAGGGCAGCCTCGAGGTGCTTGTAGTATGTTGCGTTGTCTTCGCCTTTGATTGCGTAGACAGGGATTTCTTCGTGCTTGACGAGGGTTGCAGCGATGTCGTCTTGGGTCGACAGCGGGTTCGATGCTGCCAACACGACATCCGCGCCGCCTGCAGCCAACGTAGCCATCAAATTGGCGGTCTCTGCCGTGACATGGAGACATGCCGATACGCGCATCCCGGCGAACGGCTTCTCTTTGGCAAACCGCTCACGGATTTGGCGCAAAACGGGCATTTCGTTTTCTGCCCAAATCATGCGCTTGCGACCCTGATCAGCTAAGCTAATGTCCTTGATGTCGAACTCTTTACTCATTGAGAACTACTCCTTACTGCGATTACTCTTGCCCGATATGCTCACGTAGACCGCTCGTCAGTGAACGTCGCCACGCGTCAATGACCTGCGCATTGGCATACGAATCCAACAACGATGTTGGGCTTCGCTCAGCTGCAGGCACGGCCACGGCGTGGGCGAATGCCACGGCCTGCTCCACACAATGATTGCATGGCGCTACGGCAATCTCAACGAGTTGCGCAAAGTGAGCGCCACGCCAAAGACGAATGGTCGACACACGATCATGAAAGATTGTGAACGGACGTTCAATCTCTATTACTCCATCATACCCGATTATTCGGACATTTTGGAAGAAACCACCGACAAAACTCACGTTAAATGTCGCTTCGATGTCGTTTTTGAGCATACAAATCGCGCTTGCTCTGACATCTACCTGATTTCCACCCCACAGTGCCATACCAGCAACCTGCGTTACTGCAGCCGATGTCATCAGTCGTGCATAATGCACCGCGTAACAACCAAGATCTGCAATCGCCCCACCGCCCACACGCTCCGTCATGCGAATATCAGCCGGGTTGTCTTGTCGATACCCAAACCCGACGTGGATCTGCGTAATGGCCCCAATTGCGCCACTTGCAAGCAGTTCACGCGTCTTGGTCGTCTGTGGATGATACTGATACATCATCCCCTCGCGTACCACAACACCCGCCGACTGTGCCGCCGATTGTATCTGCGCGACCTCGGCGGCAGTGCACGCGAGCGGCTTTCGACCAGCACGTGGAGCCCGGCAGCAATCGCTTGCAACGTAATCGGAGCATGCAGATGATTGGGGAGAGCAACATACACTGCATCACAGCGTTGCGATGCCAGCAATGCGCCGACATCATCAAATGCCACTGCCGAAAACTCCTGTGCGAGCACCTGTGCCGCATCGATGCGCCGCCCGTAGACCGCGGTGATGCGATGTCCAGGGGCTGTGTGCATGGCTGCGCCGACTTTTTTGGCAATCCGGCCTGCGCCGATAATCCCCCAGCGCACGATTAGGCCTGCAACGCCTGCCGAACGGCGTCATCGACACCGAACGACCCGACATAGCGCATATAAAACTCCGCCGGGGTGTATTGGTGTTCTTGACAGCCATGGTGCTCAATGGCGAACGCACCTGCCAACGAAGCCATCTTGCCGCATGTCTCTGCCGACAACCCGTGCGACATCCCAAACACAAAGCCAGCGAGATATGCATCACCGGCACCCGTCGGGTCACGCACTGCGTCGACAGGTGCAACATCGATGCTTGTTTCGATGCGCACGCCGCTCCGGGCATCCGACACGATAGATCCTTTGTCGCCGCGCGTGATGACGGTCAATGGTACGCGTTCGATCAGCTCTTGTTCGCTTTTGCCAGTCATCTGGGCCATCATGGCGAACTCATAGTCATTGCCGATCAGCGCGTATGCTCCGTTGAGCCCATCCAAGATCTGATCTGCGGTCAGTCGTGGTGTCTGTTTGCCCGGATCGAACAAAAACGGAACCCCCATCTGACGGCATTCTGAGACGTAGCGGGCCATCGCTTCGGGGTCTGTCGGTGAAATAACCACCAAATCGTCTTTGGTCAAGCCAAATCCCAGCAAACTCAAGTCGCGCGAGCGGGCCATTGCACCGGTATAAAACGCCACTAGTTGGTTGTTGGCTTGATCTGTATTGATAAAACACGAAGCGGTGAATTCACCCACGATTTCGTGTACGCCACTTGCATCGACACCGCGGCTTTGCATCCAGGTGCGGTATTCACCGAAATCTTGACCTGCCGAT
>JBFYTT010000305.1:0-5680 GCA_041300425.1 Roseiflexaceae bacterium | reverse complement strand
GATTTCTAACGCATCCACTTGTGTACTGCACAGGTTACGAGAAAGTCACTGCGATGTTAGGGACACTCAAACGCATCTTGGTCGGTAAACCACTGGCAAACGAACAACTCGCCCACGAACGTATTCCCAAGCGCACTGCCCTTGCGGTGTTTTCGTCCGATGCCTTGTCGTCGGTCGCCTATGCAACCGAAGCTATTTTGATTGCCCTGATGTTCGCCAATCGCGCAGCACTTGGTCTTTCAACACCGATTGCAATCGGGATTACGCTGTTGCTGATTATTGTGTCGTATTCATACACACAAACGATTACAGCGTACCCCAATGGGGGTGGGTCATACATCGTATCGCGAGAGAATCTCGGAACCCTGCCTTCGTTGATTGCTGCGGTTTCGCTAATGACATCCTATATTTTGACGGTGGCGGTCAGTATCTCGGCGGGAGTGACCGCGATTACCTCGGCGCTTCCCGAGCTTGATCAACACCGCACGGCAATCGCGCTGGTGTTGATAGCACTGCTGAGTTTGGTAAATCTGCGCGGCCTCAAAGAGTCAGGGGCGATATTTGCTGTTCCCACCTATTTGTTCATTGTCAGCATGTTTGCGATGATCATTGTCGGGATGTACCGTTACAGCACCGGTTCACTGGTCCCTGCACCGCTCCCCGAGGTCGTGCATGCCGAATTCAATCAGACACTGGGGTGGTTCTTGATTTTGCGGGCATTTGCATCGGGATGTACCGCGCTCACCGGTATCGAGGCGATAAGTGACGGCGTACAGGCATTCAAACAGCCGCAAGCACGCAATGCCGCAATGACCTTGACGATAATGGCGGTTATCTTGAGTTTGATGTTTATCGGCATCACCGCTTTGGCGAGCCTCTACAATGTGGTACCAGACGGCGCTGCCTAACCCGAAACGGTCAATTCACAGCTTGCACGAGCAATTTTTGGCGGCGGCTCGATTTTTTACTATGTGATCCAGGGCGCGACCATGATGATTCTCATCTTGGCGTCCAATACGGCGTATGCAGACTTTCCCCGGCTGTCATACTTTCTGGCAATTGACCGATTCTTGCCACGGCAGTTTGCCCAACGCGGGGACCGGTTGGTCTTTTCGAACGGAGTATTGTTCCTCGGGATTGTCTCGGCAATCTTGGTTGTCGCCTTTAATGCCCGCGAACAGGCACTGCTGCCGCTGTACGCCCTCGGTGTGTTCGCAGCCTTCACCCTTTCGCAATACGGGATGGTGCAACGCTGGCGACGCCTCAAATCCACCGGTTGGGTGCGCAACATGATAATCAACGGTCTCGGCGCCAGCATCACCGCAATTGTCTTTGTGGTAATTGCAGTGACGAAGTTCGGCCAAGGCGCGTGGTCGGTCCTGGTTATCATCCCGGTCGTTGTGTTCTTGCTCTACCAAATTCGCAAGCATTATCTGGATGTTGCCGATCAGTTATCCCTCGCCGAGGCACCGCCGCCGGTTGCGCTACGTCGCCATACCGTGATCGTCCTGGTGAGTGGCGTGCATCGTGGGGTCATCCCTGCTTTGCAATATGGGCTGTCTCTCACCAGTGATAATATACGGGCGTTGTACATCGACTTAGACGCCAGCAGCACCGCCAAAATGAAAGAAAAATGGGCCCAGTGGGGGAGTGGTGTCGAACTTGAAATCCTCCCATCGCCCTACCGTTCATTGATCCGACCGATCCGCGAGTACCTCAGTCGTGCCGAAAAACGCTACCACGACGATGTCGTTACTGTCGTGTTGCCCGAGTTTATCCCCAATCGCTGGTGGCAGAACTTCCTGCATAACCAAACCGCATTGGCACTCAAGACGATGTTGCTCTTTTCGAAAAACGTCGTCGTCGTCAGTGTTCCATATCATCTGGACAAATAAGCAGATTATCATGGAATGCATCGAGAAGGATGCACGACCCCGCAGTTCCCCCGCGACAACGTCGCCACACGATGTGTGGCGACGGTTTTGTTGAATAGATGTACTCTTTGTCTGATATGCAGTGATTCCTCGTTGGAAGGCCGCTGGCCCTTAACAGCTCGCCCAAGAGCGCTTGCCCAAGCGCACCGCACGAGCAGTTTTTCGTCATGACGATGCGGTCACGGCGGTTTTGCCTCGTTCATCCCAAACGCTGGCGACAGCATGTCTTGCATCATCAAACCGCACTTGCTGCAATTATTTGCTCTTGTATACAAGACCCGTCGTTGTGGTGCGAGTCCAATATCATTTGAATCACTCATATCTCGCTGTGTCGCACTGGTATACCGGTCAACGGACAGAAAACGCTCCCCCCGCGGGTATCGCGGGGGGAGCGCTGCGGAATGGAGGAGAAGTAATTACGGGGTCAATACCCCTGTTGCCTGCAAGACCTGTGGCGATACGCCGCCATCGGCCATTTTGTCGAGGAGCAGAGTCAGATTAGTGTTGGGGTCAACAAACCAAATATTGCCGCTCTTGAGCATCTCGACCATGAGCTCGCGCTCACGCAAGCGCAACAGCTCAGGGTTCTGGCGGAACGACTGACCTTGAACCGTTCGGACCTGCGACTCGCGGCTTGCTGCTTCGAGCGATGCAGCAGTTCGGCCCTTCTCAGTCGTCAAAGAAACTTTGGCCTCTTGTTCGGCGCGGAACAGATTGTTGGACTGTTCGGCTTCGATTTGCTGACGGCGCTTGTTTTCGGTTTCGATTTGGACCTCGAGGTTTGCCTTTTCGGCGAGCAACTTCGCGTAGGCTTCGCCGACATTAATGTCAAGTACTTTGACGGCTTCGAGGTTGATGTAGAGTTGGTCGACCGGCGCTACCTGGCCCTCGCCGGGTGAGGTGGTCAAGTATTGACGAATGCGTTGTGAGAACGTCCCACGGTCCGACAAGCCTTGGTCGAGGGTGAACTGCGTGCTGGCGGTTTTGAGCGCCTCGCTGATAAATCCATCGAGCTGATTATTGAGCTGGTCGTCGCTCACACCCAGCCGACCGTACATGGCACGAAGCGCTTCAGGAGCGGTTTTGCGACTGTAGTCAATCTGGATTTCGATGTCGTACAACTGCTTATCGCTACTCGCGACGCTCTGCTTAATTTGACGTGTTTGGCGACGGACATTTACGATTTCGACCTTGGTGAATGGAGCAAACAAGCGAAAGAACAAGCCCGGCTCTTGGATTCCTTCGACAGCACCTTGGGTCACGATGATACCGCGGGTACCTTCGTCGATTTGGGCATAGCGCGTAGTAGCTGCGCCGAGTGCCAGAATAACCGCAACCAATGCCACAATCGATGCAATCCGAGATTGTAGATTCATACCAACTCCTCATGGTGATAGACGCGTGGCCACCTCGTCGGTGGGAACAGTTTCTTTGACGTACAATTGCTGCATTCGGTTGCAACGAACGTCTATGGTATGATACACAAGGTTTCGACACACGGAGGGTATTGTGCTTACAGAAGAAATGATTCGCACCGCATTGAAGAATGTCATCGACCCCGAAATCGGGCTTGACATTGTCAATCTGGGCTTGATTTACCGCGTTGACATTCTCGAAGACGGCAAAATCGTCGACCTCGACATGACGTTGACCACCCCGGCCTGTCCTGCTGGCCCACAGATCATCGAACAGGTCAAACGCGAAGTCGGCGTGCTCGGCGATGTCTACAAAAACCTCGAAGACGTACGCGTTAACTTGGTGTGGACCCCGTTCTGGAGTCCAGCATTGATGACCGAAGAAGCCCGCGACCAGTTGGGCTTTTTCTAAGCAACAGCTCATCTAACACCCTGTGCGCAGTGCGCACAGGGTGTTTTTTGTCGGGTTTAGTCGCGCAAGAGCGGCGCCCCGTCGGCAGCACCTGCTGGGGCTTCGGCCGCAACGAGGGCGTAATTGGCATGGAACAGCCGAGCGAGTCGCTGGGCAGCACTCTGCCATGCAGCGGCATTCCCCCATGCAGTACGGGGATCAAGCGTCGACGGATCGACCTCTGGGCAGCTTTGAGGTATAGCCAAACCAAACACGGGGTCCGTTGTATATGCCACATCAGCTAACGCACCAGTGAGTGCGGCACGCACCATGGCACGCGTATTGGCGAGAGAAACCCGTGCCCCCACCCCGTACGGACCACCTGACCAACCCGTGTTGACGAGCCAGACGGTAGAACCGTGCTGCTGGAGTCGCTCTGCCAGGAGCGCGGCGTAGCGACCGGGATGGAGCACCATAAATGGTGCGCCAAAACACGTCGAAAACGTTGCAACAGGCTCTTTGACGCCACGTTCGGTGCCGGCTACTTTGGCGGTATAGCCAGACAGGAAGTGATACATCGCCTGGGGGACTGTCAATCGACTCAACGGAGGCAAGACTCCAAACGCGTCTGCGGTCAGCATCAGGATTGTCTTGGGGTGACCGGCCATACTCCCGGCGGCGATGTTTTCGAGCGTATCGAGGCCATAGGCTGCCCGACCGTTTTCGGAGATGCTCGTATCGTCATAGTCAGGAACATGAGAATCGGTATCGATGACGACATTCTCGAGAACCGTGCCGAAGTGTTTGGTGGCGGCGTAAATTTCGGGCTCGCCGACTGCCGACAGGTGAATGGTTTTGGCGTAGCAACCACCCTCGAAGTTAAAGACACCGCGATCACTCCAGCCGTGCTCGTCGTCGCCGACCATGGGACGGTCAGGATCCGTTGACAGCGTCGTCTTGCCGGTGCCAGACAACCCAAAGAACACTGCCACATCACCATCGCGACCAACATTCACCCCAGCATGCATAGGCATGACATCGCGCATGGGGAGGAGGTAGTTGAGCAGCGTAAAGACGGCTTTTTTGATTTCGCCTGCATAGGCAGTACCGCAGATGACGATGGTCATGCTGGCAATATCGAGCACAATTGCGACATTCGAACGTGTGCCATCTCGGTCCGGCAATGCGTCGAATGTCGGTGCATGGAGGATGCGAATCAAGGGTTGCTGCGCATGCCATGACGAACGAAACAAGTTCCCGGCAAACAGTGTATGCCACGGGCTTTCGGAGTGGAGCATGATGTTGTAGGCGTAGCGCGGGTCGGCATTGACCGACGCCTGGAGGACATAGCACTGGCGGGCTGCCAAGTGTGCCTCTACACGGTCACGAAGGCGTGTGTAGTGTGCTGGCTCCATCGGTTGGTTGACGTCGCCCCACCAGACCGTTGGTGCGGTCACGGCGTCACGTACGATGTACTTGTCAAGCGGGGATCGCCCCGTGTACTTGCCGGTGGTGACCACAAGCGCACCGTCAGCACTCAGCGAACCAGCATGCTGTGCAAGTGTGTGTTCAATCAAGGTTGCGGCGGATGCATTGACGATAGGGGGAAAATGTGCCATTTTCTCAATTCCTGTTTTCCGACGCCCCATTGCGCCGGTCTGAGCGCACATACTACCACTCTCTTGGGCAAAATACAACCTCCCCCAACGTACTACGATGGGGGAGGCCGAAAATAGAGACCTACACGAGGGACAAGATAATTTTGCCGATGTTTTGATTTGCTTCCATCCGCTGATGGGCCGCTGCGACATCGGCACGTGCATAGACACGGTCGATGACCGGCACCAGTGTGCCATTTGCAAAGCGCGGCGACATCCATGCCCCAGCGGTCGCGACCAGGGCAGCTTTGGCTGCGGCAGGGGTGCGCCGAAGCGTTGTGC
>JBFYTT010000300.1:0-5633 GCA_041300425.1 Roseiflexaceae bacterium | reverse complement strand
CGTGTACCCATGTATGGAGCTACGCCTACGCCATGGCATACCTCTTCCCCCAACTTGAACGGGTGATGCGCACGATTGAGTTCACCGTCGAGACCGAAGACGATGGGTATATGTTGTTCCGCACCTTCCAAAATTTCGGCGAGACATTTGTCTGGGGCTGGGGTGATCAGCGCCCCGAGGCCTGTATCGACGGCCAAATGGGCAGCGTCATCCGCGCCTATCGCGAATGGCAATTGTCGGGCGATCGCGTCTGGCTGACCAACCTCTACCCGGGTTTGGTGCGGGCCGTCGACTACGCATACACCCACTGGGACCAAGACGACGACGGCGTCCCCGATGGCCGTCAGCACAATACCTACGATATCGAATTCTACGGTGCCAATCCGCTCAGTACCCTCTATTACTTGGCTGGCCTCAAAGCCGGCATCGCACTCGCGACCGCCATGCACGATCACACCAACGCCCAGCGCTGGCAAGCGATGGTCGATCGTGGCAGTCCACGCTTCGTCGAGCTTTGCTGGAACGGCACCTACTTCGAACAGCACCTCGCCGATGTCAACGAACACCGCTACCAGCATGGCACCGGTTTGTTGACCGATCAATTGCTGGGACAAGTCCATGCGACGTTGTTAGGGATGGGTGATTTGGTGCCGGCCGAGATGATTCGGTCGACGTTGTTGAGTATCTATACGAAAAACTTCCGTTCGTCGTTCCACTCGCACATCAACACCCAACGCACCTATGTGCTCGAAGACGAGCAGGGATTAGTGTTATGCAGCTGGCCCAAAGGCGGCCGACCGGCGTTCCCTTTCGTCTACTCCGAAGAAGTCTGGACCGGCGTCGAATACCACGTCGCCGCCCACTTACTCGCCATCGGTGAAGTCAAAAAATCCACTGCCCTTATCAGTGCACTCCGCGCCCGTCACGACGGTGTCAAGCGCAATCCGTGGAACGAGGTCGAGTGCGGCCATCATTACGCCCGCAGTATGGCGGCGTGGATGCTCATCCCTGCTGCCACCGGCTTCACCGCCGACATCGACGCCGGCTGGATTGCCTTCAATCCACAACCCGCGTTGTTCGCCGAAGGCGTATTCTGCATGCCGTGGTTCACCCAACGAGCATGGGGCACCTACACCCAATCTACCCGTGCCGATGGCTCGGCAGTTGCAGATATCGCGGTCCTCGGGGGGAGCCTCGATGGCATCCGTGTCAAATTGCCCGCTGGTGTACTACAATCAGCCTAATCTACCAGAACGAGGACCATATGCAACCACGCCAGGCAACAGTCAATCGCACCACCGGCGAGACGTCCATTGCGCTCACCCTGACCATCGACGGGACCGGTCGCTGCCAAGCCGATACGGGCATCGGCTTTCTCGATCACATGCTTACCCTCTTTGCAAAGCACGGTCAATTTGACATAACGGTCAAGGCCGCTGGTGACCTCCACGTCGACGATCATCATACCGCGGAGGATGTGTCGATTTGTCTCGGCCAGGCAATCGACAAAGCACTCGGCGATCGCGCCGGTATCGTGCGGACTGCACACAGCTATGTCCCTATGGACGAGGCATTGGGCTTTGTGGCGGTCGATCTCGGCGGTCGTCCGTATTGTGTCTTTGGTGCCGAGTTCGTCACGCCGCGGGTAGGGACATTGGGCACCGATGTGTTATTCCATCTGTTTGAGAGTATGGCAATCCACGGGCGCATGAACGTGCACGCCCGGGTTGAGTATGGCCGCAATGATCATCACAAAATCGAAGCGCTCTACAAAGCCTTCGGGCGTGCACTCGACGCAGCGACGATGCGTGATCCGCGGTTAGGCAACACTGTCCCCAGCACCAAGGGTGTCTTGTAGGGGCGAGGCATGCCTCGCCCGTCGTATGAACCGGCATGCCTCGCCCGTCGTGTAATCGGCATGCCTCGCCCGTCGAGTCAATGGCATGCCTCACCCGTTCTTAGAACCGGTATGGCTTTAATGCTCAGGACGCGCGACCACTCGCCTGCATCAGGACACGTTGCGCACCAACTGCGACACAACCGCTGAGGACGCAGACACCTACACAGACACTCAATGGCCACAGCAGCACCCCAGTAACCGTAATGACGGTGAAATAGCCAGCCGCTGCAAGCGCCGCACATGCACCAGCCCGAATGAGCGTTCGTAGCGGCATCGATGTGCCGGACCGCGCAAGCACCAGATCGAGCACTTCGGCGAGGAGGGCTGCCCCAGCCACGCCGACTGCGAAGCGATACTGGTCATCCATCAGGGCAACCAAGAGTGCGTTGAGCACGACGGCAAACGTCAAACTGCCAAACGCGAACCGGCGTGCGACCAACCATGCGCCGACCAGTCCTGTCACGACCGAGTGAAAAATGATGCCGACCATCCCCACGGACACACCGGTCTCGCCGATCCCCGTCTGTTCTGGCCAGACAATGCCAAACGGATGATTAAACTGCAAGATAAAGCTGGCCACTGACCACGCACAAATGACGCTCAGCAATGCGGGGATCCGCGCGATGGCACTGCGCTCGGGGTCGTCGGTGCGTGCAGGTGCAATACAGATACAGACCATACATGTTGCCAACGCCAAATGCGGCGGGCTGAGCAATAATTCGATGCCTGATTCGAACCCATACGTCGTGTGCCACCAGAGATCTGCGACGCCCGCCATCGCAAAACCCGGCGCCGCGAGAATGGCAATTCGGTACGGCAGTGCAAGTGTCTGTTGCCACCGTTCGCCACGTACCCAGCTACTCCATACCAGCAACGTCAACACGAGTGCGACCGCAAGATATCCACTATAAAAAACTGCATGCCACGGAGTAAAGAACGTATTGTCTACCATGCCGTGGTTGTGCGCCCACCCATCCAAAAAGAGCCCGCCCACAAACCAGACAAATGCAGGCATGAGCAACCAGTGGCCAACGGTGGGGCGACTCACGGCAGCGGCGAACCTCTGTACAGGGGCGTGCATTCGGATGGGCGTCATACGGTGTCTCCTGACTGTCGGTATTGGACCGTGCACAGTGCCGTCGCGACGCATGCACTCAAGACACACACGCCTATCCATGCGGTTATATCCCAGGCAATCCTCGTCGTCAGGTGGAGTGTCGCAAAGTACCCACCTACGCACAGCAGTACCGTCGCAAAAACCGTCAATCTCGGTGCTGTTGGGCGGAGGAACCGTAGCCCTTCAAACAGCAAGCCACAGAGAAACAACAGCGGGACAAAGCGCATATTGCTGCTGATTAGCGCTTGTGATAGGGCGAACATCGTTAGCCCTACTACTACTACTCCACGCGGTGCTGTGCGCTGCGTCGTCTGCCGGAGTACGAGTGTCATACTGGCGACAAAGACCAGCATGGCCGTCGTCGCATGGCCGATGACACGGTCCCCGCCACTGAAGCTGTCTGCATACACTGCAACCAACGGCGACCACGTCGCAAACACCCCCCATACCACAATCAATGGGCCGTACTGTGACACGGTATGCGTAAGCACTGTGGCTGGCTGTATTGTTTGAAGAGTTCCGATGTTCCATACCAGGAACGAAAGAGTAAGAATGTGAAATGGTTGAATCATGCTCACAATCAGGTAATCAGACCCTTGAAAATACTGAACCACCACATTGAGTGCTGCAGAACTCAGCATCAATCCTCGTACAAGCCATACCTGCCGTGGGGTGCGAGGAGTGACCGGCGACCAGAGGTAAAACGCAGCAAGACAGAGCGCAAGTGCGCTCCACAGGTGCAATTCGGTGGCCCATAGCAGCGGCGTCGCACGATTGAAAAAGCCGATTGCTTCGTAGAATGGCAACCCAATACACAGTACTGCCACGGCGAGCCGTCGTCGCTCATTCATTGTATGCATGCGGGTCTCTCACACTGTTGGATGAACGATTATACCAGTCTCTGTGCTGGTCGATTCATCTGCGGAGTAACCACTAATACGGGCGATGCCAGCCCGCAGTGCGACACACGGTTATCAGCGTCGTTTCGTCGCATTCGAGTGCGACATAGATCTTGCGTACACCGGACCGAACCGTATCCACACTGATAAAGAGCGCTTTGGCTATCTCTGTGTATGGCATCCCACTGAGGAGGCAGTCGAGAATTTGGAGACAACGTATGTCGAGTGGGGGTGTATACCCGGTATGTATGTGATGTAAACGGCGCAATATCGATGCCATGTACGGGTCGTCGCTCGCCATCGGGGGGACGTCTTCCATGTTTTCGGGTTGCCGTTTCTTCTTCATGGTGTACTCCTTTCGGTTCTTTTTCGAATGCGCACACTATAGCAATTTTTGTTAAAAATGACAATAACAGTCCTGCGCATCACGCAAATTGCACACGACGCATGCGCAACTGTCTTACAGGTCAGCGTTGCCCAGCAGGGGCCCACCATGGTACTATTTACACACAACACACATCTTCTTCAGCGGCGAAGACGATCAATCGCATCAACGAGGAGCGACATGAACACACCAACCCCTTTTGAACAAGCTGCCATCTGGTCTGTATTTGGCATGGCATTGCTGGGTATTGCATACGCATTTGTGTTGCGTGCGCAAATTCTCGCCCAAGATAAAGGCACAGCCCGCATGCAAGAAGTATGGGGCTTTATACGAGCCGGGGCGAACGCCTATTTATCGCGCCAATTTCGCACCATTGCGATCCTGATTGGGATATTGACGGTTGTGCTCGGTGCGAGCGTCTTGATTATCCCCCCATCGCACGAAGCGGTCATCCGTTTCGGTTCTGTCGATGCAGCGACACAGTGGGTCGCTTGGGGACGTGCATTGGCCTTCTTGATGGGGTCGCTTTTTTCGTACATGGTCGGGTATGTCGGGATGAATGTGGCCGTCGAGGGCAACGTCCGTGTTGCTGCTGCGGCTCGTCTCGGTTACAATCCTGCCCTCCAAGTTGCGTATCGTTCGGGGAGCGTCACGGGTATGCTCACCGTCGGGCTTGGGTTGCTTGGTGGGACGATTATCTTTCTTGTGTTCGGCATCAGTGCACCCGATGCACTGCTCGGCTATGGGTTTGGCGGTTCACTGATTGCGTTGTTCATGCGTGTGGGTGGTGGCATTTATACCAAAGCCGCTGATGTTGGAGCTGACCTCGTCGGCAAAGTCGAGGCTGGTATTCCCGAAGACGATCCGCGCAATGCAGCCGTCATCGCCGACCTCGTCGGTGATAATGTTGGTGACTGTGCGGGTATGGCTGCCGATGTGTTCGAAAGCTTCGAGGTAACCACGGTATCGGCACTGATCCTGGGCCTCGTCTTGGGCGACGCCATGCTGGGCACTGTCGGTGACGGTCAATACGACCTCCGCTTTGTGATTTTTCCCTTGTTGCTCCGTGGCATTGGTGTGCTTGCCTCGGCGATTGGCAATCTTATTGTTCGTACCGACGAGACCAAGCGCGACGCATTGGGCGCGATGGATCGCGGCCTCTACCTCTCTGCGGGTATTGCTGTGGCAGGGTTTGCGGCAATTACGCAGGTGTATATGATCGATCCTGAAGCAGGCAGCGTCGATTGGAAGCCATTCCTCGCGACGGTCTCCGGTATCGCCTTGGCTATTGGGCTGGGCAAACTGACCGAATACTATACCTCGACAAAGTAT
>JBFYTT010000276.1:0-3435 GCA_041300425.1 Roseiflexaceae bacterium | reverse complement strand
ATGCAAGCCACGCCCAAGCCCGAAATCGAGGGTGACTGCATCGAGTGCCACGCCATGGAGCGGCAGGGTATCTATCAACGACTGTAACTCGTCGAATCCTGGATCGGGCAGTTCATAGCGGGACACCAACGCACGCAATGCAATCAACGTTGGGACCGGGGCACCGCGGATGACGCTCAGTTCTGCCAGAAAAGCAATCGCCCGCTCAATGGTTGCCCGTTGGTCGGTCCGGCGCATGGTGCGGACAAGCCGCTGGACGATTTCTTCGGGAGGGCGCGTCCCAAATTGCAGATTGACGCCAATCGAGCGCAACGTGTGGAGGAGCAACCCTTCGGCCTGTGCGTCGTCGAGCCCATCGAGGAGCGTCGTGTCAAAGCCTTCGCGCTCGCCTTCTATTTCGTTGAGTAATGCATCACGCACCGCATCAACGCCACGTGCGCGCATCCGCTCGAGGCTCCAAGTGAGCACACTACGGGTACGCTCGCTCACCCCGAGTGATCCGAGGAGTGCCCGAATAATGCCGATGTGCCCCAGTGTGATGCGATACCCCGCGACTTCTGCGGCAGCCAGTCCCGCACAGGCAATCCCGAGGACTTCGGCATCCGCACGCGGCGCGCTCGCACCGATACATTCGACACCGAGCTGAGTAAACTGCCGCCAGGTGCCACGTTGTGGGCGCTCATAACGGAACACCGGTCCGTTGTAGCGGAGCCGCAACGGCAATGCACTGTCGGACAACTTGCTGATGTACGCACGCAGTACCGAGGCAGTCCATTCGGGGCGCAACACGAGGTCACGGCCATGGAACGAAAACTCATATATTTTGCCGGCGAGTTCTTCGCCGAGCTTTCTCACATAGAGATCACGATGCTCAAGCAATGGCAGGTCGATTGCCTGATAGCCATAGCCAACCAAGACACCGTTGAGCTGTGCCAAGATGTGCTGGTGACGGAGGACTTCTGCAGGCAAGACATCTCGCATCCCACGGACTGCATCTACGACGTTTTCCACGCTGGTACCTCAGGTGCTGGTCATCCTGCTTGTATTTTAGCGTATATATGTTGGGCAGTGACTCATGATTCCATGAGCTTCCGATGCGAAGAACAGGACCAGCGTTGATGGCCGGTGAGGAAGTGCATTTGCCCTCAGCACACGGCTATGCTATAGTAATGAGCAATGTGCACGTTCTGACGTGCCGCCATTACATGTATACGCTTTACTGAAGGAGCGACGACAACAATGTCGCAGCAAATCATGGACGCCATTGAGCAGCGTCAGATGAAAGAATCGGTGCCTGATTTCCGTGAGGGCGATACCGTACGCGTCGGTGTACGTGTGGTCGAAGGCAGCCGCGAGCGTGTCCAGGACTTCGAAGGTGTTGTTATTCGCAAGCGTTCCGGTGGCATCAATGCCAACTTCACGGTTCGCCGAATGGCATCACACGGCATCGGTGTCGAGCGTACGTTCCTCATCCATGCACCACGGGTCGACTCCATTACGATTACCCGTCGTGGTAAGGTGCGTCGTTCACGTCTGTTCTACCTCCGTGGTCTCACAGGCAAGGCAGCACGCATCAAAGAGCGTCGTTCCTAATTTATGGCTGCCACATTCTTACGAACGGTCAAGGCATGGTTGCTTGACCGCTTGTACAACGAATGTGCGCCACTCTACGACACCGTGGCCATGCGTATATCGCGTGGCCACTGGTTTTTGTGGGGGCAGGCAGTCATCCCCTACCTCCAACCACCCATCCTCGAGCTCGGCTGCGGCACGGGCCACCTCCTCGCAACAATAGCCCGCCAACATATCCCCGCCTGGGGGCTCGATCGATCGGCCCGCATGCTCCGCCGCGCACGGCGCCGGACGATGTCACTCATCCATGGCGACAGTCGCGCCATTCCCTGCCCAGATGCGACATTTGCGCGGGTTGTTGCGGTTTTTCCTGCGTCATACATCAGCGATCCACGAACCCTCGCCGAGGTACGTCGCGTCTTGCAGGCAGACGGCCGCTTGGTCATCCTGTTGAGTGCCGGTAAACACAATGTGCGGATGCATCCCCTCTGGGATGCGTTGACAAACGCGGGTTGGCAGCTCGAAACACCCGATTGCACGGTGGCAGGTACAACCATCCATCTCATCATAGGGACACCGCATGTCACCGACGTTTGACGAGGAGCACGCGCTCCACGCCCACGGCGCCACGGCAATCGCCGGCGTCGACGAAGTCGGGCGCGGCTGTTGGGCTGGGCCGGTGATGGCGGCAGCAGTCGTGTTCGATGCTGACGTCTACGGCCAACCCGAACGCTTGGCAGGGGTTGATGACTCGAAGCGGCTGACGAGCGCGCAACGCACCGCATTGGTCCAATCCATGCACCCATATATCCGCAGCGCTGCCATCGGATGGGTCAGTGCACACGATGTTGACTGCATGGGCATCATTCAGGCGACACGTGTTGCCATGCAACAGGCAGTCTTTGGGTTGACGATTCCTGTGGATGCGCTCCTTATCGATGCCGTATCGTTCCCACACTGGTCGATCCCCCAACGAAGTCTCATACACGGCGACAGCCGCTCCCTGAGCATCGCCGCAGCCTCGATTATCGCCAAAGTCGCCCGTGATCGCATCATGCAGCAGCTCGACACGCTGACACCGCACTACGGGTATGCAACCCACAAAGGCTACGGTACCCCCGTACATCAGCAGGCCTTGATGCGCCACGGTCCATCGATACACCATCGCCACACGTATGCCCCGATACGCTCCTTTCATCTCACCGGTGCCTGGGGATTTCGGCGCAGCGATGCCGAACGAGTGTGAATTTTGGTACACTGTGAGCACTGACAACGACAAGGATACACATGACCACGCACATTGAATTGCTCGAATACATGCGCCAACTGCGCACCATCGGCCCCGAGATGCCGTTCCCATTGGCAGCGCATATCATCGACAGCGGTGCCGATGTCATTGCCCCGCTGACTGCACTGGCAATCGACACCACGATGCTGGTCGGTCCTGCGCCGCTCTGTTATGCGCCCATACACGCGCTCCGTTTGTTGGGTGAGTGCAACAGCATCGATGCGATTGCCGCGCTGGTCCATGCCCCAGTGCCTGCAGCGCCTGATCAAATCACCGAAAAACGCACAACCATCTGGGATGGCGAAGTGCCGCAAATTATTGCGCGCAATGGCGTCGCTGCCATCAAACCCATTCTGGCGTTGCTCGATGACGACCACACCAGCAATGTCGGTCACCACCGGGCAGCGTTGGCGATTGCCTACCTCAGTTATGCCCAACCCGCAGAAGTTGCGTTCTTGACCGCTGCACTCGAAGAACGACTCGTATCGTCCATCCCCGACCGCAATGCGTCGGTTGCGTTGGCACTTGCAAACATGGGTGCCGAATCGAGCTACCCCGCCGTTATGGGAGCATAC
>JBFYTT010000275.1:0-10388 GCA_041300425.1 Roseiflexaceae bacterium | reverse complement strand
TCTGGTGAGTATCGCATTTATCATTAGCCAGGTTCGTATATTGGCAGACCACACACTCAATGCACGCCTGTCGAACTATGTGGCGACACGCGTCATGACCAAGTCTGCCGAACTCGACATCCAATATTTCGAAGATCCTGCATTCTATGACCGGCTCCAGAATGCCCGCCGCCAGGCGGAGTTCCGCGCACTGGCATTGGTAACGGGGAGCTTCGCCATCGTCCAGCAATTCATTTCGCTGGTGTCGTTCCTTGTGCTGGTGATTGCCTTTGCGCCGATCTTGGCGCTGATTCTCTTTGGTGCGAGCATCCCTGCGTTTATCGCGCAAGGGCGCTACAGTCGGCTGTTTTTTCGGTTGCTGACACGACGTGCACCCGAGTTCCGTCAATTACGCTACCTCGAAGAATTGCTGACCAGCGACAAAACCATCAAAGAAGTACGCTTGTTTGGCTTGGCTGCGCCGATCATGCAGCGCTACACCCGAACCTTCGAGCAATACTACGACGAGGATTTGGCGCTCTCCAAAAAACGCTCTTTGCTGAGCATCGTCTGGGGCTTCGTCTCGACCCTCAGCTTCTACATCGCATATGGTTATGTGGTCTGGATGGCACTCAACGGGGCGGTGACCATTGGTGGCATGACGTTCTATATCGCGTTGTTGCGGCAGAGTCAAACCACCTTCCAGAGTCTCTTCAGCGGCGTCAACGGGTTGCTCGAAAACGGCATGTTTATGACAAACCTGGTGGAGTTCTTTGCCATCCAGCCCATCATCCGCTCGCCCGAACACCCGGTCCCAGTGCCCGACCCAATGGTGCAGGGCATCACCTTCCACAATGTGTCGTTCCGCTACCCAGACCACACACAGTGGACGTTGCGTGATATCTCGTTCACGATCCACGCAGGCGAGACGATGGCACTCGTCGGGCTCAACGGCGCCGGCAAAACGACATTGGTCAAGTTATTGACACGTCTGTATGACCCGACCGAAGGCTACATTTCGATCGATGGTATCGACATCCGGCAGTTTGCACTCGAGGACCTCAATCGCCACATCGGGGTCATCTTCCAAGATTTCGTCCGCTATCAGATGACCCTGGCCGACAATATCGGCTTCGGCAACATCGCGCAACGCGACAACGCCGAGCGTATCCGGCGGGCGGCGGTCGATGGTGGTGCAGACGAGATTGCGGCAGAGCTTGCCAATGGGTACGACACAATGCTGGGTCGTCAGTTCCAACAAGGGCGTGAGTTGTCGGGCGGCCAATGGCAAAAAATCGCCCTCAGTCGGGCATTCATGCGCGACGGCGGCATCTTGATTTTGGACGAGCCCACCTCGGCGCTCGATGCCCAACGCGAACACGAGGTCTTCGTCGGATTCCGCGAGCTGACCAAGGGGCGCACCGCTATCCTGATTTCGCATCGCTTCAGCACCGTACGTATCGCCGATCGCATAGCGGTCCTTGCCGATGGCAGACTCGCCGAACTGGGGACACACGCCGAGCTCATCGCCAACAATAAGGGCTATGCGCAACTCTTCGAGATGCAAGCCAGCGGGTATCGCTAGCAACGATACGAAAGAACCACCCCGCGACGCATCTGGTCGCGGGGTGGTTTGTCTGCGCGGGGATTATTTTTTGTAGGCGTAAATGGCGATATCACCTTCGGCAAATACTTGCTCTGCAATGGTGCTGATGAGCATACCTGCATCGCTACCATATGCTTTGCGCTCGGCGTTACCGATATAGATATAGCGCACATGGTAGCTATCGAGCAGCGCACGGACCTGTGCCTCATCGAACGATGCATAGATGGTGCGCACGTCGTTTTCGCGCTGGCTGATTTGTTGATCCATACCCGATTGACCACCGCGCCACTGGTACTCATGGCCCGGCCATCCGAGTACCGTGGGGAATCCCGTCGCTGCCGACACACCACCGAAGCCGTCGCCTTCTATGTCGTACGACGACCCGACACCCTCGAGCACCACTGATCCAGCAGTGACGTTTTGGCGCAACCAAGCGACTGATTCGGTACCACCTGCGGCGTAGTCACGCGGTGTTTTGCCATACAGGGTACCCTCGCGTGGCTCGAGCAGCGCTTTGCCCACTGTCGCAGCCGGGTAACTCAGCGCTGCCATCGTCAAAGGGACGACCAGCACCAGCAAACCGACGCGCCAGGCTGTGGTCCGTGTCGACCACACATGCCAAATCCCCAACACCGCAGCCACACCCCACAGTGCCCATACTTGGTAGTAGAACTTGAACACCGTGTTCATGCGCGAGCTGAACGTATCGCGGATATACACCACATCAACCACCAAGGTCAAGATGCCCGCCAATGCGACGACCCCGAGCCAGATGGCGAATGCCGGCGAGACATCGCTACGACGGAACGCATAGTGCAACAACAGCGCTGCCAACGGCACCGCAGCCAGCGTCACAAATCCACCAATCGCCCCAGCGACGGCGACGACAGCGGTCAATGCAACCAGTCCCCACTCCAACCGATCCCGTGCGAACGACACCGCTGCAACGAGAATGGGTACGAGGAACAAGCCGAACATCACAAACAACCCGTGTGCTTCGGTCCGTGCCGGGGCGAGCCCAAAGTACTGCGAAAACGTCGCCACAATCGGAATGTCAACCGTCGGCTCGGCACCGCCCACCAACGACACAAAGCTCATGTGGAACGGCAAATACAATGCATACGATGCCAGTACCGTGATTGCAGCCTCGATACCTACCGACCGCCAATTCGCGTTGCTCCGCACACTCTGCCAGACCATCGCGCCCAGATAGAGCACCAAATACGTGGGGTAGTCCCAACTATTCATCGGGTACAACAACCCCAGCAACAGTGCAGGCACGACCATCGTCGGCAGTGGTGCACTCGCCCGGCGGAGCGCTAACCCCAGCAGTACTAAGCCGAAGGGCAGTGCCATTACGTGGGGATGCATATCACCCAACCAGAACGAAAAGAACGGAAACTCAGTAATCGAGTAGCGACGCTCCCATACTCCATTATCTGCAACGAGGGTATCCCATACCGCTCGCGACGGGTTCCACCAGTTAAAATCTTGCCACGTGTCGCGCGGAGTGAGTTGAGCGGTCCCGTTGAAATCCCACCCTTGGAACGGCCGCGCCAATGTATACGTCTCACGTGCACCGAGGCCGTTTTGGAGCGCAGGGCCAATGTCTGCAGCTTCGAGCGCGAGAATCTCGGGCAACCCACTCACGAGCTGCAAGAACCCACCCATGTTGCCGGCCAGCAACACCGCGACAAAGGCACATCCCGCAAACAGCGCCGCCGTGCGTTTGCGCAACGGTTGAGCGATGGGGTGCCAGACCGCAGCCATACTCACGACGATGGTCGCCGCGGTTGCACCAATCATCCCAGCAGTGGTGGCAAGCGCAAGATTGTACCCGACTGCAGCATCGACACCAGATATCGTTACTGGGATTGCTGCCAGCAAATACCCAGCGTAGTAATAATTGATGGTCATCCCAGACATCCATGGATCCAACGGCGGAAAGCTGGGTGTATGCAACATGCTGTTGAAGAAGGCATAATCCATGGGTCGCTCAGTACCCCACGGATCGGGTGTACGACCGCGGATAAACACCACCATCGCAAATCCGGCCAAAAAGATTCCTTCGGACAACAGCCAGGCACGCCAATGCGCACGGATCCAGGCAGCATCAATCCCGCCCGCCAACCGCCAACCAAGGTACCCGACACCGATTGCCACAAACACCACGCTACCACTGTTGAACGGGATTAACCCGATCATCGCCAATCCCCACACTACCACCCCGATGACCGCGTACCCCAATGGTCGGGCGACCCCAATGAGTGCGTGTGGGAGCGTATTGAACAGGTACTTCACCCAGGGAATGCCCACGGCAACACAGAGCATGGTCACCAACCAGTGCACAATCACATCGTTGATCATCACGTCTCCCCTGCTTAGTTCAATGCATCCAAGGCACGTTGGACATCACTGCGGAAGATCGCATCCTCCGGCGCGTTGTCGAGGTATGCGTTGTAATCTGCCCGGGCTGCATCGTAATTGCCCAACTGTGCCGAAATATTGGCACGTGTCACCAAAAAGTCCCAGAACGTCGGATTCTTTTGAATCGCCACATTGACCTCTGCCAAGGCGTCGTCCAGCAGACCTGCGTTGATGTACCCGGTAATCAGTTTGTTGACATTACCGGGATTGTCAGCATACGTAATTGCCGCTCGATATGCCGCAATCCCCTGATCTGTCAACCCAGCCTCGATCGAAATGTCACCGAGGATGTGCAACAGTGGCACATCACCCGGATGTGCAACGATGCCCTTCTGCAAGACCGCTGCGGCTTCTTCCAAGCGATTATTGCGGCGGAACCCTGCCACCAAATCGAGCATCACCGCGATGTTGTTGGGGTCTGCCGTGTAGGCACTTTCGAGCACGGTCAAGTCCTCTTGTACCTGTTCGATTTGTTCGACTGGGAACCCTACATTCGGGCTGTTGGAATCGCCATTGATGTTGGCGTACGGAGCAACTGCCACTATGTTTTGCGAAACTGCGTAGACCTTGGTCTCTGCGTTTTTGTAGACTTCACGCAGTTCAGGCATATCGGCTATCACTGCTGCACCCTTTTCGCCGTATGCAGCGCGTTCGATGATCCCGACCACCACATAACTCACACGGTACTTCGACAGGATGCGGCGTTTGACCGACGGCTCTTCGCTCCGATAGAAGTCGATGACGTCTGCATCACGAGCACCGACCACATCCGGATCCCGTTGTTCACTCTCGTGTAACGGACTCACCACCGTCGGGAATCCCGTATTGGCGGCAATCCGCACTCCATACCCCCGATAAAACTCGATGCTCGACTGCATGACCACCGGCGAACCTTTGACATTCTTTTTGAGCCACTCCATCGCCTGATAGTCATGGATGAATGGAATGGTCTTGTCGTACGTCTCGTACGTACCTTCGTTCATGAATGCCAATCCATCGAGGGTCAGCTCCTGGTCTGGATTGATTTGGTATGCTGCCCGGCTCGGAATAGCCGCCAACGGGAATGCAGCTCCCAACAACACTGGCACGAGCATCAGCACCGTTAATACATTGGCACCTAACGCCGGCAGCCGCTCTATCTGTACCTTGAGGGCAGGCAGCGTTGCTGCCAATCCAACCGTGAGCAACAACCAACTCTGCATCCCAAACTTAAAGACGGTGTTCATGCGATACCAGTCGCCATCACTCATGTGATCGCGCAGATAGACAAACTCGACCGCTCCCGACAATCCCCATGCAATACACACCAACCACAACCCAAACCACAGCGTGTTATCGGGTTGGCGACGGAACAGACTGGGGATGAGCAAGAGAACAATCGCACCGATCCACAACCGCGGATCACCCAGATACGGAGTAATAACCGCCAGCGCCGGCTGTGGAAAGAACTCGAGAGCCAGACCCACCAGCATCACGCCGACCAACAGAGCCGCAACCACGGCCTGCACCCAACGCCGATTCCATGCCAAGAGCGCCGTGACCACCATGCTCGGGATAAGGAACAATCCCCACACTGCAGCCCATGCGGTCCATGGCGAGGTGTTTTTGACCCAATCAATCGATCCTACTTGCGGAGCGTAATTTTGGAAAAACGGCAGGTACAACACAACGGCAATCCCAGCTACTGCCAATCCCTGCAGGATGGCAAGCGGGAACCGCCATGGGTGTTCGCTGATCCACACACGGCGCACCAGCGCACCCATAAAGATCAACACAATGGTCGGGGTGTCCCACGAGTTCGTCACCGACAGCGCGCCGACAGTAAGTCCCGACAAAAGCCACCAAATCCCGGGCAACGCAGGTTTTTCGAGTGCTTGCCAGGCGAGCGCCAACGCAAGCATCAATATAGGCATCGCAATCACATGCGCATGCAGGTCTGCGAACAGGAAACTCCAGAATGGGAACTCGGTAATCGTGCTGGGGATGACGCGACTCGGTCCCATGAACCAATCGCCCAACGCACTCCCAACGGTAGCAATGTCGTTTTCTCGGAGTGCGGTGATGACCTCACCAAAGCCACGAGCCCACCCAACGGGGAACGCACCAGCCAGATTCCCCAACAGTCCGGTGACCAATACGGCCAACACCCAGACCCAGCGGACCTTGGCAACGCGCCAAACCAATGCACCCATGCCTGCGACCATCAGCGCGTAGAGGGTTGCAAGAATGAGATTGAAGCCAATCTCCGGTGCAATCCCCGTCAACCGCAATGGCAACGAAACCAAGACGTACCCGTAGTAGTAATAATTCAACGTCCCACCACTGAAGAATGGTGAATACGGTGGCATCACGGGGCTACGCAACACCGCATTGAGGATCCCAAACTCAAACGGCTTTTCGCCGCCCCAGATGGGATGCCAGACATCAGGATTTGCCATGCGTATGAGCGCCATGATGGCAAACGAGACGAGAAACAACAGTTCGAAGCGGATAATCGTACCACGTTGGTAGCGCAGTGTGGTTTTGACCCACTTCCACCCATCTTGGATATAGCGTGGCAGCGCATCGGGATCAAACCAGCGCAACGGGGCGTCGTTTACCTTCTGGAGCCGCATGCCTATGCGCACCAGTGACCACACACTGACCAACACGGTCAATCCCAAGGCAATACCGAGCCCGAGCGTGCTGTTGTACATGATCCGTGCGCTGACGGGCAGCCATAGAGCGTAACCGAGAATAATCAGACCGATGAGTCGCGCCCACGGCCACTGCGCTGCACCCAACCAGAGTGCGGGCAACAAGCCAAGCAACGCAATCAGGTACCAAGCGAGCATCCACAGCACAATCACGGGCACCGTGTCTTTTACGGGGTTCCACCCTGGCGCAGCGACATCGGGCAATGCCTGATTGTCGGTCGTTAGGAGCGACTGTTGTGGGATTGGATTGGGCGCAAAGACCGCCAGCGTCCCGGTTTTGAGCACGCCCGGTGCATGATCGGCACGTGGGACTTCATAAATGACCGTCTCACCGCTCCGGAACACCTCGGTGATATCCTTGGAACGCGCCAATTCACTGAACGCGTTGCCGGCATTTTCGCCGTACAGGGCGCGTTCCATACGACCAAAGAATATATATTCGATGCCATACTTCTGCATTTCGGCGAATGTCTGGCGTGGCTCCGTACTGGTGTACCAGCGTTGGATGGCCTGCTTACGGGCATCGATGATGACGCCGGCATCCGCCACGCTGCGTTGCTGTTGCTCATGCCACGGCCAACCCATCAACGACTGCATACCGGTATGCGTGGCGATACGGGTAATCCAACGGTAGGCTTCGGCGTGTGCTTCGAGCAACACCGGGGTACCGGTCACATTGGCACGCAGCCAGGCAATGCCATCTGCGTCTTCACTGAAGCTGAAGTTGACGCCGTTTTCGCCCCACGAAGCATTGGCTGAGCGCAGATACGCCTCGCCGTCGAGGGATAATGGTGCTTCTTTGTCGTATCGTTCGGCGATGCGCACCGGTGTGGCGGTAACCGGATAGACAAACGACGCACCGACCAGAACCGCAGTAACCGCCAACCACGACGCACGCACTGCAACGGGGGTGGTGCGTAGCTTTGCCCAGACCCATGTCAACAACACGCCCGCACTAATCCCACCAAAGACCCATACTTGCATCCCGAATTTAAAGACACTATTCATGCGGCCGATGTCGGACTTGGCAACCAGTACCTCGGTCAGCGCCGAGATACCGAACACCGCCAAGACCATCACCATCATAAAGACCGTCTCCAGTGCAATGGGTACAAAATGTGGTGCTGCACGACGTTCAAGGGCGGCAAACACAGGCAATTCGAGTTGTATCGCCGTTGTGCGGCCGAACCACGGGACCGATGGGCGGACCGTACCCGACCGGGTCAATACCGCGCTTATCAACAGCACCAAAACCGCAATCGCAAACCCTTCGACATACAGCGCGGGCCATGCGAAATAGACGCTCGCCGCAACGCCGGCGATGGCCGCCACTAACAACCCAGCGGCGACAAAACGATGCACCCACCCAGCCCGAATGACAAAGATAATCGCCGCAAACAGGGCAGCGTAGACCCACATTCCTGAGATTTCGTAGAACAACGATGCCGGCGTCTGTGGCCCGGTCCATGGGTCAAAGCCCGTGTAATCACTGGCGAACGCACGACTAAATGGCCAGACGAACACCTTGGACAACCCGAATACCGTGGCTACCGCAACCAACAACCCCATCAGGTGACCTACTGCGTTGGGTCGCTGCTGGTGATCACGCCACGCGAGTAATGCCAACGTGACGACGGACATACCGAATATGGTCGGGTAGTCCCAGGTGTTGGTGGCATACGAGACACCCGCAAACATCCCCAGAAAACCCAACAGCACGAGACGTTCGCGCCAGCGCGCCCACATCGCGCGGGCATGACGGCGGCGGCGTATCAACGCCAACATCACACCCAGACTGCCCACCAACATGGGCAGGCCAAACATGTGCGCGTGCAGATCCGAGAACAAGAAGGTAAAGAACGGGAACTCGTTGATGACGCCGTCGCCCGTTTTGATCGAGACGACGCGTGTCGCATCCCAGAAGGCCCATTCGCCACGCCCTTTGCATTCGGCCTGCATGGCGTACGAGGTGCCTTTGTCACATTCGAACCCAGCCTCACCCGTATTGGGCAAGTACCACAACGCCTGTGACCAATTACCCGCACACACCACAAACAACGCAGCCAAGGCAGCACCAGCCAGCTTGCGTTTGCCGTCACTGGTCAGCGCTGCAACCCAATACCGCCACTTGCCGGCGTAGATGACGCCAAAGGTACCCTGCACTGCCAGTGCGACGCTCCACGAGCCAATCGCCGTGAGTGCGAAAATCGTCGGGACCGCCAAGTTGTATGCCGTCGCCGGCGCAATACCAGTCAGATGGACCAGCACTCCCACCATCACAAAACCAAAGTAGTAATAGTTCAACATGCCGCCGGCGAACCACGGGTCTATCGGCGGGAAGGCCGGGCTACGGATTACTGCCGTCAAAAATGCCAGGTCCATGGGCTTTTCGCCGCCACGGGCGGGATGCCACAGATCGGGGTTACTCGCACGGATCAGGACAAACGCACCGTACGCCACCAAAAACAATCCTTCGGTGGTCAAAATCAACCAGCGCGATTGGTTCCACCAGCCCCGCCACTCTGCACGTTGCCGCCAGCCGACAATGACCGCCAACGCCACCCAGGCACCGACGACAACACCGACCCCCGTCCGTGTGAAACTGAGCAGATTGACACTCGCCGCAAACCAGATGAACCACGAGACCGTCACCAGACTCAGGATTTTGATAATCCCGTAGCCACGATCCGGCATCCAGCGGAACGCACCTTGGAGCAACACGAATCCTGCCAACCCAATGACCTGGAAGACCAGCAGCCACCACAACCAGGGCAGTGTGGTGGTGGTGACCGTACTGAACAGCTCCGTCCATTTTGCACTGTTCCGATAGGTGGGCCACTGCACATCCGTGAAGTGCAGGGCAGTCATAACAGCGCTGGCGCGGATGGTGGGCAGTTTATAGACTTCTTCGAAGACCACGCCCTTGGTAATAATGGCTTCGGCGTTGGTCTTGGAGTAGGTGTCGTTCTTTTTGAAAATCAAGACGCGTGGGTGATCGTAGACACTAAACGCTTCTTCGGCCCAGACCGACGTGGGTACTTCGAACCCAAACAGCCGCGGAGCAGCGCGGAACTCGGCCACCAACGTGAACCCCAACGACCCATCTGCCAACGCTTTGTAGTAGTTAATCAGTGCCGGATAGCGCATCACCAAGCGCCCTGCCGTGTCGTAGACACGGTTGCTACTCATGATGATGTAATCGACCTTGTCGATTTGATCGAGCATCCCCAGCTCATCGGGGTTGCCGTTTCCGTACCATTTGCTCTTTTCGTCTTCGCCATACACCGGGAACGCGTAGCCCTTGAACTCGTCCGCGGATCGCCCATCCAACCCCAACGGCAAGCCATCGTCCCACGACTCGGCACTGATGCCCGACCCAGGCGGGATGTTGGTATATATCCACCGTGACGCAGCCACACGACTGTGTTCTTCGGTGTACATGCGCGAGAATGCAAAACCCCATGCCAACGCACCCGTCACGACGACCAGCGCGGGTACAACCACCATGAAGGCGATGCTACGCCCAATCGTCAGCGCTCGTGCACGGTGGAGCACCGGGTCGCCCGCCTGCCACATCCAGCGCATCACCGTGTCAAAGACCCGCTGCCGTTGCTGCGCCAACGAGACCACCAGCCAGGCGGCAAAGATAATCAAGACCCCATATATCGGCAAATAATAGC
>JBFYTT010000232.1:0-3415 GCA_041300425.1 Roseiflexaceae bacterium | reverse complement strand
TCATCGCAGAGTGAGCGGGCATAACGTACCATCTCGCGGGCACGTTCGAGCATCTTCTCGCGGGTAGATTTGAATTGATATTCGATGTGGATGTCAGATGAAGAAAGAAACGTATGGATGCGCTTTTTGGCAGCGGGCTGAATAGCAGTCCACGCTTTGTCGATGTCGTCACGGTTGGCACGTGCCAACGCACAGATGACCGGGCCATCAGCGGTCCCGACTTCTTTGGCTATTTGATGGACAGCAGCCCAGTCTCCGGGTGAAGCAGCAGGGAAGCCCGATTCGATGATGTCGACGCCGAGGCGATGGAGTTGTCGAGCGATTTCGAGTTTTTCTTCGAGTGACATGGTACACCCAGGGGCCTGCTCGCCGTCGCGCAACGTCGTATCAAAGATTCGTACATGACTATCCTGCATGGGAGTGTCCTTTGTGGTGGTGCCAGCGGGCAGCGAGCATTTCGCTGCCCGCTGGCGAGGGATTAGGATCCGCCTTGACCGGGGATGACTTCGCGTGGGTTGACGAACGGCATCATGCGGCGCAATTCACGACCAACGACTTCTATTTTGTGGTCAGTGTCGGCTGAACGCATTTTGTTGAAGCGTGGGCGGTTGTTGTGGTTCTCTTCGATCCAGTCTTCGGCGAACGCACCGCTCTGGATGTTGGCGAGCAGAGATTTCATCGAGGCACGTGATGCTTCGTTGATGATCTGTGAACCGGCAACGTAGTCGCCCCACTCTGCGGTGTCTGACACCGAGTAGCGCATGTAGTTCAAGCCACCCTGATAGAAGAGGTCGACGATGAGCTTGAGCTCATGCATACATTCAAAGTACGCCACTTCAGGCTGGTAGCCTGCCTCGACCAAGGTGTCGAAGCCCGCTTTGACCAAAGCCGACACGCCGCCACAGAGGACGGCCTGTTCGCCGAACAAGTCGGTTTCGGTCTCTTCGGCAAAGGTGGTCTCGAGTACGCCGGCACGGGTACAACCCATTGCCTTGGCGTATGCCAGAGCATCGGCCATCGCGTTGCCACTGGCATCTTGATGTACGGCGACCAATGCAGGAACGCCTCCGCCCTGGGTGTAGACTTCGCGCACACGGTGACCCGGTGACTTCGGAGCGACCATGCTTACATCAATGCCTTCGGGTGCAACAATCTGGCCGAAGCGGATGTTGAAGCCGTGGGCGAACATGAGGGTCTTGCCCTTGGTCATGTGCTGGGCGATGTGCTCTTTGTAGGTCTGGGCCTGGTTGGTATCGGGGGTCAAAATCATGATAACTTGGGCGGCCTTGGCGGCGTCGGCAACGGACATGACCTTGAGACCAGCTGCTTCTGCTTTGGCCTTGCTCTTTGAACCAGGATAGAGGCCGACGATGACGTCGATGCCGCTGTCTTTGAGGTTCAGTGCATGTGCATGACCTTGGCTACCGAAGCCGATGATGGCGACGGTGCGGCCCTTGAATCGACCCAGATCTGCCTGGTTGTCGTAGTACAACTTTGCCATATGCTCCTCTTTTGTTCCTTCCCGAGCGACCGAACACCGGTGCCCGATATTCTTCCAGCGCGTTATTCCGCTGCTTGGTCGATGAGTTCTGCGCCGCTGTGCCCCTTGGCACCGCGGACCATGGTGATGCGTCCGGTCCGCATCATTTCTTTGATGCCAAACGGACGAATTACATCAATGAAGTTATCGACCTTCGCTGGTCCACCGGTCATTTCGATGACCATGGTGTTGGTAGCGACATCGACGATTTTGGCGGTAAAGACTTCGGTCAAGGCCACAATCTCAGCCCGATGCTGACCGGTCACATGGAGTTTCACGAGCACCATTTCGCGATCGACAACCGGATCTTCGGTGACGTCCGAAATCTTGAGGACCTCGACCAAGCGATAGAGTTGCTTGACGACCTGTTCGACATTGTCCGATTCTACCACGATAGTCATGCGACTCACGCCCGGCGTTTCGGTGTGCCCGACAACGAGACTCGCTATGTTGTAGCCACGGCGGCGAAACATGCTGACGGCACGATTCAACACGCCGGGGTGATCTTGCACGAGCACCACTAAGGTATGGATTTTCATCATCTACTCCGTAATCATCTCGCCAATGCTCTTGTTCTGTGGGACCATCGGGAACACGTTCACTTCACGCTCAACGCGGAAGTCAATCAACACCGGCCCGTCGATGGCGTATGCACGTTCAATCGCTGCGTCGATTTGATCTACCGACTCGACCGTGATACCCGTCCATCCGTATGCTTCTGCAAGCTTCTGGAAATCAGGGCTTGTCAACGGAGTACCGCTGTACCGTTTGCCCTCGAACAACTCCTGCCACTGGCGCACCATGCCCAAGAAGCCGTTGTTGATGATGGCAATCTTCATGTTCTTGATGTTTTCTTGGATGATGACAATCATCTCTTGATTGGTCATCTGGAATCCGCCATCGCCAGCAATCGCCCAGACCGTGTCTTCGGGATGTGCGACCGCCACACCCATGGCTGCAGGGACTGCAAAACCCATGGTTCCTGCACCGCCGGAGGTAATGTGGGTGCGTGGTTTGTACCAATCGAGGAGCTGCGCTGCCCACATCTGATGCTGACCGACATCAGTGACCACACGATAGTTGCCGCGGGTGTTGAGTTGTTTGGTCAAAGCCGCAAACACATCGTGGGGCAACATGGTCGAGGTATCTGGGCGATTGAGATATTGTTGTTTGTGCTGGTGCTTTGCCTGCAGTTCACGGACATAGGTCAGCCATTCGGCTGCGTTCTTGTGGAACTCCGCAACCAACTTCTCTTCGGGTTCTTCTTCGAGCAGCGACAAGGTAACAATCCGCGCGTCGCCCACGATCGGGATTTCGACTTCGATGTTTTTGCCGATTTCTGAAGGGTCGATGTCCACATGGACAATACGTGCATTGGGTGCAAAAGTTGATGCTTTACCGGTCACGCGGTCGTCGAAGCGACCACCGATGTTCATCAAAAAGTCGGCTTCTTGGATGGCACGATTGGCATGGACCCAGCCATGCATACCGGGCATCCCAAGCGACAGTTCGTGGTCTTCGGGGAACGCGCCCAAGCCATGCAACGTGGTGATGACGGGGATTTTGTAGCGTTCGGCAAATACACGCACTTCGGCACTGGCCTCTGACATCATTACACCATTGCCGATCATCAAGATGGGCTTTTTGCTCTTGAGCATCAACGACAGTGCTGCTTTGATTTGCTTTTTGCTCCCCGTGATCGTGGGGCGATAGCCGGGCAAAAAGATCTTCTTGCTGTAGTCTGGCACAGCAGTTGCTTGTAAAGCGTCTTTGGTGATGTCGACCAGCACTGGACCGTAGCGACCGGTCGTCGCGATATGGATTGCTTCTTTGACGACATAGGCGATGTCGTTGATGTTTTTGACCAAATAATTG
>JBFYTT010000229.1:0-4762 GCA_041300425.1 Roseiflexaceae bacterium | reverse complement strand
TTCCATTGCTTGGCTTTTTCCTCAATGCCCTCTTCGTGAAATCCGAAAAGGCAAATGGGACCATCGCTAGCCTCGCAGTGGCCGGCGCCTTTGGTGCCGCTATTGCTGCTGTTATCGGACTCAACGGACTCGATGAAGCTTCACGCCAAATCAGCATCCCGCTGTGGCAGTGGCTTGCCGTCGGCAAACTCGATGTCACGTTTGGGCTCTACTACGACCCACTGACTGCTGTGATGACCCTCCTCATCACTGGTGTAGGGACGCTCATTCACATCTTCTCGGTCTCGTACATGCATGGTGATGCACGACCGCGCCGGTACTTTGCATACCTGAATTTGTTTGTGTTCTCGATGCTCTTGCTGGTCATGTCAGACAACATGCTGGTGCTCTTCCTTGGATGGGAAGGCGTCGGTCTCTGTTCGTTCTTGCTGATTGGTCACTGGTTCGAACGCAAATCAGTCCAGCCTGGGATTGTTCCCAGTGAAGCAGCTGCCAAGGCATTTGTCGTGAATCGCATCGGCGACGCCGGTATGTTACTCGCAATGATGCTGATTTTCTCGCGCTACGGCACATTGTCGTTCTTTGGTCCAGACGGCAACTCTGGGTTCTTTAGCCGTTTGACCGAATCATCCTTTACCATGGTCAATCTAGGGTCCCTCGGCACCATTTCTGTGGTGAGTGGGATTGCGTTCCTGCTGATTCTCGCAGTGGTGGGCAAGTCTGCACAATTACCACTGTTTGTGTGGCTCCCTGATGCCATGGCTGGTCCGACGCCCGTATCAGCGCTCATCCACGCAGCGACGATGGTCACCGCCGGTGTCTACCTGATCGTCCGCATGCATATGGTGTTTGACCTTGCCCCAGACGCTGCGACCTGGCTTACCATCATCGGGGCGATGACCGCACTCATCGGTGCCACTGCAGCACTCACACAATTCGACATCAAACGGGTACTCGCGTACTCGACCATCTCGCAATTAGGATTCATGATTGCGGCAACGGGCTTGGGCGCATACACAGCGGCCATGTTCCACCTTTTGACCCATGGTCTGTTCAAAGCACTGTTGTTTTTGGCGGCAGGCGCTATCATTCATGGCTTGCACGATGTCCAAGACATGCGTCGCATGGGCGGGTTGGCCAAAACAATGCCGACCATCTACCGTGTCTACATCGTCGGGGCATTTGCGCTAGCAGGCATATTCCCGTTTGCTGGGTTCTGGTCCAAAGACGAGATCTTGGTGCACGGCTGGTTTAACAGTCAGGCAATCACTACCGTCGTCGTATTGCTGTTTAGCTCTTTGCTGACTGCGTTCTATATGGGTCGCCAAGTCGCACTCACCTTTGCAGGCGAGCCGCGAGACAACGAGCTCAAAGCACACGAGCATCTCGGTAGCATGAAGTGGCCGCTCATCATCCTCGCAGCAGGCGCCGCGTTGGGTGGGCTGATGAATCTGCCTGGGGTTCATACACTCCACGATTGGCTCAAGCCAGTACTTCACGAGCCGGCAGAACTCTACACCGTCGGCATGGGCATCTTTGCTGCCGTCACTACACTCCTCGCCGCTGGTAGCGGGTACTTGGCATACCGCATCTACAGCGGTCCCGCATTGATCAAAATCAAAACTGGTGAGGAAGACCCGGCCCACTATTACCTGGGCGACATTTGGAAGGGCTTTGAGCTGGGTTGGGGCATCGATTATGTCTATCAGCGCTTCATCGTCCGCCCATATCGGGCCTTATCGGTGTATGTCTACGAGGTGTTCGATGTCCAAGCCATCGACGGAATCCTGGTCGAAGGCAGCGCGCGCTCCGTCGGCGCTATTGCCCGACTCAAGTCTCAGGCACAAAATGGTAACGTCCGGACTTATGCCTTCGTCTTTTTGATTGGTGTCGTTCTCGTTGTCGGGTACATGGTACTCGGCGCGTAGTCAGGGAGCGGCAGCGATGTCGTCCCTGGGTGTGGGGTGTTCGTGAATCAGTTAGCTTTTCCTCTGCTCTCCCTCTTGATAGGCACGCCGCTTGTAGGCGCGTTGCTGATCGGATTCACTGCGTCAGGTGCACGATCGTTACAACGGACGATTGCATGGATCTTCAGCAGTATCAATGCAGTCCTTGCAATTTATGCGGTGACGGCGATGCAGCCCGTTGGTGGCTACCAATTCGTCGAATCCGTCGACTGGCTTGCCGACATTGGCCTCAAATACGCCGTGGGGCTCGATGGCATCAACGTCTGGATGGTCGTCTTGGCCACTCTGTTGACTCCACTGGCACTGTTTGCAGCCCGCAACGAATCAACGCACCAGAAGTCGTTTCACGCGTTGATTTTGGTACTGTCTGCGGCGCTCATTGGCGCTTTTGTGGCAACTGACCTTTTGCTCTTCTTCGTCTTTTTTGAGCTGACGTTGGTTCCGACTGCGTTGTTGATCGCAACACAGGGTACGGGCGACGCCAAGGCTGCAGCGTTGAAGTTTTTTGTCTATCCTTTTGTTGGGTCTGTCTTTATGCTGGCAAGCATCGCCGGTCTCGTCGTTGCGCATTTCCAACAAACAGGTCTGATGACGTTTGACTCGGTCATCATCAGCGGTGCCGTCCTCAATGGCACGTTAGTCATGGACGATACGCTCGAGCGCGCATTGTTTGCGGGCTTCTTTTTGGCATTCGCCATCAAAACACCCATCTGGCCGTTCCACACGTGGATGCCGCAGGCGCAGGCTGCCACACCGAGCAACGGTTCGGTCGATATTGCGGGTATCCTCCTCAAGATTGGTGCGTACGGCATGTTGCGCTTTGCGCTACCGTTCTTCCCCAATGCCGCGGTCTGGGCTGCCCCAGCAATCGGTATTTTGGCGGTGATAAGCATCCTGTACAGTGCAATCATTGCCTTCAGCCAACAAGACATGAAGGTACTGCTTTCGTACGCCACCATCAGTCACTTGGGATTCGTCATGTTGGGGATTTTCTCGCAGACCGTCGAAGGCATCACCGGTGCGCTGATTACCATGATCAATAGTGGTCTTACCACTGGCGCATTGTTCTTGATTGTGGGCATATTGGCTGCCCAACGCGGGAGCCGCAATCGCGATGATTTTTCGGGTGTGTGGTTAACTGCCCCGACGTTGGGGACCTTGACCCTGATTACGGTCTTTGCCTCCATTGGCGTGCCCGGATTGAACGGATTTGTCGGTGAGTTCCTGAGCATGCAAGGAGCCTGGCTGGCACCGCAGCTCGGGTATGGCTATGTGAGCTTCGCTATCATCGGTATCATCCTTTCGGCAGCGTACCTGCTCCGGATGTACCGTGGGGTATTCATGGGGGCTGCTCCCGATGAGCACGCGATCCACGAGCCCAAGACCAGCGTACTCGCTGTCTTGAGCCTGTTAGTGGTTGCGATGATTGTGATCGGGCTGTACCCGAGCGTTATTACCGCGGTCAGCAACGCCAGTGTCGACGAGCTTGTACGCAGTCTGACCGCCAGTTCGCGCTAATCGGCACTTCAGGCCGTTTGTAATGGAGTAACCACTATGGCACAGATTGCGTTGCCAGGCATAGAGTTCATGGTCATACTGCAAATACTTATCATATTTGTATCTGCCACTGCTCTATTGCTCATCGATTTGTTTATCCCTGCATCACAGAAGCGCATCACCGCAATGTTGGCACTCGCTGCCACCGTCGCAGCGCTCATTGCCGGTCCATTCAGTCAATCAGGGACAACGATGGCCAATGCCGTTGCATTTGGTCCTTCCACTCTGATTGTCAACAGCATCATCTTGTTCGCTACCGCCATCAGCATCTTGTTTGCAAGTGATGCCATGCAGAAGCAAGGCATCGAACGCGGCGAGACGTATGTCTTGATGTTACTGGCAACCGGCGGCATGTTGCTGTTGGCTCAAGGTGCAAGCCTCGTCACGTTGTTTATGGGGCTCGAACTGTTGTCCATTGCCTTGTATGTCCTTACTGCAATCGCATACCCACGGATTGCATCCGAAGAAGCAGGTCTCAAATACCTGATCATCGGTGCGTTCGGCGCAGGGTTCTTGGTGTTTGGTATTGCACTCACGTTTGGCGCAACCGGTTCCCTTGTCCTTAGCGAAATCGCAGCCCGTATCCCTTCCAGTGGGATCGAGCGTGGTCTGTTCTTCAGCGGGATTGGTTTGATGTTGGTGGGCTTTGGCTACAAGGTATCACTTGTACCCTTTCACATGTGGACCCCAGACGTCTACCAAGGCGCTCCGACCCCAATTACCGCATTCATGTCGGTGGGCTCCAAAGTCGCCGGCTTTATTGCAATCATCGCGCTGGTCCAGATGCTCGGACCCGAAGCACAGGTGATTGCTCCTGTCTTGATGGGGCTGGCCGTGCTGACCATGCTGGGCGGTTCGATAGTAGCCATTAATCAGACAAGTCTCAAACGCATGCTCGCCTACTCGAGCATCAGCCACGCAGGCTTTGTCCTGCTCGGCGTTATCGGGAGCACCGAGGCCAGCGGGCTACGAGCACCCATCTTTTATCTGGCGGCATATACCCTCACCAACTTGGCTGCGTTCGGAGTCATCATGTCCCTCGAGGGCTCCGACGAACGCGATTTGACCATCGCAGATTTGCGTGGCTTGTGGAGCCGCAATCCGTGGCTAACCGGGATTATGTCGTTGGCTCTGTTATCCCTTGCCGGCGTCCCGCCCACCGTTGGCTTCTTGGGCAAGTTCCTCGTGCTGAGCGCAGTATGGCAAGCAGGGTATGGGTGGTTGGCACTCGTTGCCGC
>JBFYTT010000212.1:0-8863 GCA_041300425.1 Roseiflexaceae bacterium | reverse complement strand
ACCACACCCCACGCGCCGCAGCGCGTGGGGTGTTTTTCATCCGCGCATATAATAAGCACAGCATCGTTCACACAGTCTAGAAGTCACGACCACCATGAGTTATCGCCACATCAGCACCCATGACGTCCAGGCACTGCGCATCAGCCAGCCCGACACCATCATCATCGACGTGCGCGAACCACACGAATACGCTATCGCCCGCATCGACGGCACAATCCTCTGCCCCATCAGCACCTCGGCCAGCTGGATCGAGTCGTTCGCCAAAGACGCACCCATCGTCGTCATCTGCCATCACGGTATGCGGAGCGAGCACGTCGCCGCCGCCTTGACGAGTCGCTTCGGCTATACCAACGTCGCCACCATGGACGGCGGCATCGACGACTGGTCTGCCCGTATCGACCCGACGATTCCACGCTATTGATGCACACCACCATCCCCACATGCATCGTCTGCCCGACCTGCGGCGCAGCCCTCGATTGGGCACCCGGCAACCCAGCGCATGCCGTCGTCTGCACCAATGCCCACACATTCCCGGTACATGGCGGCGTCATCGACCTGCTGGGTGCCCCACGGCCACAGAGCATCGCTGCCTGGAGCAACGAGTGGCGCATCACCGCCTGGGCCTACGAACGCCTATGGCGACCACGCTCGTTGTCGATCCTGAGTGGCCAGCCGTTCCCCTATAGCCGTGAGCTCCCAGCGGTGGCCGCAGCCATCCCCAGCGATGCACGCGTCATCCTCGACCTGGCCTGCTCGAATGGGCTGTACGCGCGCACCGCAGCCCAACAGAACCCGCAGGCAACGGTCATCGGCATCGATCGGTCACTCCCCATGCTGATCGACGCCCAGCGCCGTGCAACGGCAGCCCAACTGGCCATCACCTATGTGCGCGCCGACGCCCGGGACTTGCCACTGGCACATGCCAGCGTCGATTGCACGCTCATCGGGGGATCGCTCAACGAGATGGAGGACCTCCCCCGTATCTGGGCCGAGGTCACCCGCATCAGCACCCCTGCAGCGACGTTCTACAGCATGCACCTGCTCCGTACCAGTGCGCACAGTCCACGGTTGCTCGGGCTTGGGGGCATCACCCTCTTTGGTGCTGACGACATTCCGACCGCACTCACCCACGCCGGCTGGTCACTGATCGACCGCCACCAGACCGGCATCGTCCAGACCATCCGGGCGCGACGGCGCTCCTAATACAGCGAGGATTCTATGGCCAAAGCAGAACTGTTGTTTGTCGGGACCGACACCGGATTGCTCCAGTTCAGTAATCCGGGCGGTATCGGCCGTTGGCTCCGGAGCGGGCATTCACTCCCCGGGAGCGACATCGTTGCAGTCTGGGCCAAGCCCGATGATCCGACGCACGTCCTCTGTAGCGACGCCGAGCATCTCTACGAAAGCACAGACGGCGGGCAACACTGGGGCGATCCCATCGAACTCGGCATCACGGCTTTTGCAGCCTCACGCACAACCCCCACGACCATCCTGGCACGCACCGACAGCGATGCCATCATCAGCACCGACAGCGGGGCACACTGGCGCCGCATTGGCACTGCCGAACGCATCTCGGTCATCAATGACCGCTTGGCCATCAGTACGGCGACACGCGCCCACACAAGCACGGACGGCGGCACCAACTGGCAGTCCGATGATCCGTGGGCACATCAGGTCGCCACTCACGATGGGCTCCACACCGTCAGATGCACCACAACCGGCAACTGGGTTGTCGACCAGACCCCTATCGCCGCACCACCAATCACGGTACGCACCGTGGCGGTCTGCGCCGGCGCGCCCGCACGGGTCATCGGGAGCGATGGGAGCGCCCTCTGGGCCTATGACACAGCCTGGCAACTGTACCCCGATGCGCCCGGGCTCGTCTCCATCACACACACACCATACCATCCCGATCGGCTGTGGGGAGCTGATGCCCACGGAACACTCTGGTACAGCACCACGCGTGGGAGTCACTGGGAAGCCATCAAAACCCAATTGGGCACCATCAATACCATCATTTCTACTCGCCTGTTGTAAGTCATTTCTCACAATCGACGAGCGTCATCATGCTCGTTCGATACTGTGCAAAAACTTCCATAAACATTGACAAATACTTTGCAACGTGGTACGGTATATTATTCACGTATAGCAGGGAAGGATGAAGACATGGAACCACCACCATCGCTCGTGCAACTCTCTGCGACACCTATTTTCAACACCAAAGCAGTCTCGATCGAGACTTCCGTGCCACCAGACACCTTCCGTGCATGGGAGCGTCGCTACGGTGTGCCGCGCCCACAACGCACACAAGGCGGCCATCGGCTCTACTCCGAACGAGACATCACCATCATCCGCTGGCTCCGCGATCGGACCGCAGAGGGGATGAATATCAGCCACGCAGTCCTGTTGTTGACGAATGCACTCGAAGAAGATGAATCACTCATCTTGCCGAGTGCGACGACAACACGCAGTCTCGACCAAATGGTCAGTGAACTCTCGCGGTCGTTGATTTCGTATGATTCGACCATCGCTGAGCGTATCTTGAGCGAGGCATTCTCGATACACCAGTTCGAACACGTGTTGCTCGAACTCATCCAACCCACCATGGTCGAAATCGGCGAATTGTGGCACAACGGCACCATCAACATTGCCAGCGAACACTACGCAACCGAGTTTATCCGGCGCAAGTTATCGAGCCTCATCAATATCTTCGAATCAGTCGCCATGCACGAGACCATCATTGTCGCCTGTGCACCGACCGAGCTCCATGATTTAGGGATCCTCTACGCGAGTTTGTTCCTGTTGCGCCGTGGCTACCGTGTGGTGTATTTGGGTGCACGTGTGCCCAAATCCGACCTGCTCGAAGCAGTTGCCAAGGTCAAACCAGCGATGGTGTTATTGTCTGCGACGACCATCGATGCCTCGATGGCACTGCTCGATGTCGCACAAGCCGTCACCAAAGACTTCCCTGCGGTCAAATTCGGCTACGGTGGGCGCATCTTCAATGTGAACCCAGAATTGCGCACATCCATGCCAGGATACTTTTTTGGGCATGATGCACGCGAGCTTGTGGAGCAAGTGAGTAGTGTTCTTGCAACGTAACTGCACGCAACTCCCACCCCAAAATCGGTATAATACATCTATACACGTCGTCTATCCGTAAAAGACTATAGCACCGCGTATACCAACACACCCATGGTGACACCGGGTGAGGAATCATATGGTCAGTAATCAACAGACGAGCAACATTCTCCGTCCACCTGCCGGTGATGCAGCAGCGCTGCTCGAAACCCTCAAACACTTCATCGAACACACCGAACATCATCGCCTAACGACCGCAAAGCACGTGATTACCCAACACGAACGCGATGCGGCGTATGGTATTTGCAACGAAATCACGCGACTCCACTCCAAAAGCTTCTACTTCGCAACCGCCCTCTTGCCCGACACCAAACGCCGCGCTATCCGCGCTTTGTATGCATTTTGTCGGACCAGCGACGACATCGTCGACCAAGCTGCCGAAGGTACCGCACCCCAAGCGTTGGCACATTGGGTTTCTCTGGTACACAATCGGACGTCGCCGCCCGACAATCCCGTTTTGATCGCATGGAACGATACGGTCCTCAATTACGACATCTCGCAAGAACTCGTCGATGAGTTGCTGGCCGGTATTGCGATGGACTTGACGGTGACACGCTACGAGTCGTTCGAGGATCTGTGGTTGTATTGCTATCGCGTCGCATCCGTGGTCGGCCTCATTTCGATGCAAATCATCGGCTACGTCGACGAAGCCGTCGATTATGCAGTCAAACTCGGCGTTGCCTTGCAGCTTACCAATATTTTGCGAGACATCGGCGAAGACGCCAATCGCGGTCGCATCTACATCCCCCAGCAAGATCTACAACGCTACGGCTTGAGCGACGAAGACATCTTTCAACGCCGGCGGACACCACAATTCAAAGCCATGCTCCGATTCCAAAGCGCCCGTGCCCATGCCCTGTACGAGGCAGCGTGGCCCGGTGTGGGGATGCTCAATCCCGATAGCAGTTTGGCAATTGCCTCAGCTGCGACCATTTATCGCGGCATCCTCGATAGTATCCATAGTGCCGATTATGATGTCTTTACCAAACGAGCCTATGTGCCGTTGGTACGCAAAGTGGGTCTGCTGATCGGTGCATATGCACGCCTCAAACGGGATTTTCAATAACATGCAGGCCAGCGCACGACAATCTACACGGACGCAACCACCCACGCGGGTGTGGCCGCAATGGCCATACCTGACCTTTCTGTCGATACTCTTTTTTGGCCCACCCGTCGCTGCACTTTTCATTGCTACGGGCGTACCCATAATGACCGACCTGGGGTGGTTGGCACGGAGCGTTTTGACCACATATGTCTGCCCAACCCCGCTCAAAACATACGAACTCCTAGATGCACCGATGGCGGTGTGCACACGTTGCTGGGGTGCGACCATTGGATTATGGCTCGGCTGGTATATCAGCACACGGGCGACTCACCGTCGCCTCTCTGCCTGGTATACACTGCCGGTCATTGCACGTTTTGTAATGGCGCTCGCACCGTTTGGATTATGGTGGCTCGAGATTCGGTTTTGGCCGACTGCCTCGTATGAACTCCTCCTTGTGAACGGGGCGTTGGCAGGCATGACCGCTGGGATGTTCTTTTGTAGCATCTGGCCCGGCATGCTCCGCCACAAATAACCCCCCAGAAAGAACTCCTCGTGCCACAACGTATTGCCGTCACCGGGGCAACCGGATTGATTGGAACCGCCCTCTGCCATGCGCTCATCGCACGTGGCGACAGCGTCGTCGCGTTTAGCCGCAATCCTTCACAGCGCAATCGCCTCCCTGCCACGGTCACCGTTGCACCGTGGCTCCCCCATGACGCCCGTGCCACTGCTGACGCACTGCAGGGATGCGACGCCATTGTCAATCTCGTCGGTGCGTCGATTGCGGGTACACGTTGGACCGACCGCTACAAAGATATCCTCTGGCAGAGCCGAGTCCCCGCCACCGCAAACCTTGTCGCTGCCTGTGCACTGCTCGATACACCACCACATACACTGATTTCTTCATCAGGGAGCGCATATTACGGCTTTCGTGGACATGCATTTCCCGTCACCGAAGACTCGCCGGCTGGCGACGATTATCTCGCCCGATTGTGTGTCGCGTGGGAATCTGCCGCACTCGCCGCTGAACACCTCGGTATGCGAGTCGCCATTGTGCGCACGAGTGTGGTCCTTGATGCGCACGACGGTGCACTCCCGCTGATGGCATTGCCGTTCCGTCTGTGGGTCGGCGGTCGTGTCGGCTCTGGCACACAACCCATTGCGTGGATCCATCGGGATGATTTGGTCACCCTCATGCTCTATCTCATAGACCAGCCGTCTGCACGCGGGGCCTTCAATGCGGTTGCTCCCGAATGTGTCGATAACGCGACATTCAGTGCTGCATTGGCAAGCACGCTTCATCGCCCGAATTGGATCCCGGTGCCCGCGTTTGTCCTCCAGTTGCTATTTGGCGAAATGGCCGACGCGCTGCTCCTCAATGGCCAATCCATGCAATCCAATCGCCTCAGTCCTGTCGACATCGGGTATCGCTACGGCTCACTCATTCCTGCCTTACAAAACCTGTGGGAGCACCGTGCATGAATCGAATATTCTGGTGTTGCTGTGTCATGGTTGCGTTCCTGAGTGCGTGTTCCACCCGCTTCGAAGCGGATCTCGGACCCAACACCCAGATCCGCTGGGGTACGACCCCAAGCGTCGTGCCCACGACATATCGCCGCGATTTGCCGGTCACACCGTTCCCCACCCGTGCAGCCATTGCAACCCGGAGCGACGCCCAAAACGCAACGATTGCAGCACTCGAAGCCGAGACCATGGAACTCTATGCACAGAGTGTGCCAGCGGTCGTCAGTATTGAAATTCCCTTTGTGCACCCACCGGTCGACGGCATGACGTCGACGCGGTCGTTCATGTTGTCACAAGGCAGTGGGTTTTTGTATACCGACCAAGGTCACATCGTCACCAATGCACATGTCGTTGCACAGGCAGATGTCTACCAGATACGACTCGGTGCATCGAGTGTCATCAGCGCGACGGTCATTGGGCGCGACACCGAACACGACATCGCGGTGCTGGCGCTCGACACCCCAGCGCCAATTGGACCGCTTTCGATGAGTGCCCGTACCCCCGCTACAGGGATGTGGATTATGACTATCGGCAGCCCATATGGGCTCCAAGACAGCATGACCCTCGGCACAATCAGCGCAACCAATCGCGAGTTTTCGACCGATTCGACCACCCTCACGGGCATGATTCAGATCGATGCGGTCTTGAATCCCGGCAGTTCCGGTGGAGTACTGATTGATCGCACGGGTGCAGTCATCGGGCTCACCACTGCAATCCAAAGCAGCACAGGCAGCTTCGAAGGCATTGGCTATGCCATCCCTGCCAGCGCCATTGTCGAACATGCAGATGCACTGATAGCGGCCGCAATGCAGGATCGTACCCCGTAGCGGTCACTCCCAGCGGGTGGTGACCTGTAACGCTCGACCGAGGACGACTTTGTAGAGCGAACCAGGCATCCAATACGATCCAAACTGTGACAGATGATCGGTCACCCACTGCGTATCGAGCACCAAAAATCCATTCCGGCGCAGTCGACCGACCAAGTCAACCAACGCGACCTTGCTTGCGTCGCGATCGCGGCTAAACATGCTTTCACCGGCAAACAATCCACCCAATGCAACGCCATACAGTCCGCCGACCAACACACCATCGCGCCATGTCTCGATACTATGCGCATACCCTCTGGCGTGGAGTTCACCGTACACATCGATAAAGCGGTCGCTGATCCAGCTTGTCGGCGCATCGGCACGTGGTTCGGCACATGCACGCATGACCTCGCGGAACGCCGTATCGCAGGTGGTGGTGTATTTGCCAGACCGAATCGTCCGCGCTAACCGGCCAGGAATGTGAAAACGATCATCGAGTGGGATGATCCCGCGTGGATTTGGGCTGTACCACTCCAAAACCCCCGCATTATCCATTGGGAATATTCCTTTGGAATAAGCCCGGAGCAGCATTTCGACGGATAGTGTCGTCATGTTCGTTCTTTCCTCATGTCTGCTCTTATTATGCGCTCGTTTTCACCGCCGTGATGCTGACTTTGCTACCACACAGCATGCTATAATAATCATGGTTTTGCGCATTTCAATGCGTCAAAATGCAGTTTTCGTGCTCCCCACGTTCCTCAGGAGCAACCGATGCAGTACGCCCGGGCACTGTTGCGCAACCTCAGTCGACTCTGGATTATCGTGCTCCGCACGACACTCGTCATGTTGATCGCACTGACCAGCATGGCAGCAGTGGCGTTCCAATGGTATGCACAACCACTGTCGATTGTCGGGCAGTCGGGGGTAGCGGGACGCGGGGTCGGACTACGAGAGCCCATCCAGATTACATTTTCGCATGCGATGGACGATGCACGTGTCGCCGAAGGGTTAGAGATAACTCCCCGGACTCCAATTGAATTACGTTGGAACACCCAAAGTACCGAGCTTTCTATTGTCCCGCGCACCGGTTGGCTCAGTGATACTGCCTACACCATCAGTTTATCTGCGACCGCACGCAGCGCGACGTTCCAGTCCATTGATCCATGGAACATGCAGTTCACCACTCGTGCGGTCCTGCGGGTGACACAGATTGTACCGGCCACCATGAGCACCAATGTGCCCCGTGAGAATATTGCGGTGGTACGCTTCAATCAACAAATGGTCCCCCAAAGTGCCATCAACATCTCCCTCGCCACCCCGGTATTGCAGATATCACCGCCGATTACGCACACCCAAGAATGGCTCGACACCACCACGCTATCGCTACGCAGCACCGTCTACGAACCGAACCAACGCTATCGCATCACGGTGCCAGCGACCACCCGCGACAGCGCAGGCAGAGAGCTCGGGACTGACGTAGTCACGACATTCACCACCAGCGCAGATCAAGTGGTCTCGGTTACGCCCGCTGATGGAGCCCGTGATGTCGGCAGCATGACTCCCCTGCTGATGACCGTAACTGGGACGTTCGATATCGAAGCACTACGCGCTGCAGTCCGTGTTGAACCGCCAACGGACGTCACCGTCGAAGTCCAACCACGGAGTGCCGAAACGACGTTGTTGACCATCAGACCCGTCGAACGCTGGGCCTATGCAACCCGGTATCGCGTCGATATTATCGAACTAGGGCCGCAACGATTTACCGCGCAGACGAAATTTGAGACGGCGCCCGAGCTTTCGTTGGTCGCCCAGTCACCGCCCAACGGCCAACCGTTACAAGCACAGCGTGAACTGCGCTTTGTGTTCAATGCCCCACTCGACGCCGCGACCATCGCAGGTGCGGTGTATTTCTCGCCCGAACCCGTACGGCCAGCCCTCATCGAATCAACGGGTAACGATATCCGCATCCGAGGTACATGGGCATCACAGACCGCGCCGGTGCTGCGCATCGATACAACCTTGCGCAGTGCGGTCGGCAACCCGTTGCCTGCAGACATCATCCAAACATTTGCTATCGATCCCCGTGCGTCTGTGTTGGCACTGGCAGGCGAACCGACACAGATTGTCGATGTATCGGCCAACCAAAATCTCCGTATCACCATGGCCCCGCGCACCAACGCGACACTGACGCTCACAATGCTCACCCCTGCGACCTATGCGCGGGTTCGCGCGTTCGCTCTCGCCGAATTCGCTGCGTATGATCCGATGCGCTACGGTATCCTCCCTTTTGCGACCATTCCACTGACGACAGAACTCGATTCAGCAGTCAACCTTGATCTGGCGAGGA
>JBFYTT010000180.1:0-2853 GCA_041300425.1 Roseiflexaceae bacterium | reverse complement strand
ACCGGCATCATTGAATCGAGAGAACTCCACTGGGATTTTCACCATCTGCCACATCAATTCGAACGCTCGTTCCAACGCAAGTGTCGGATATGCGCTAATCCAGTTGAGAACCTCTCGCGTGAGTGCGTTGCTCCGTTCTCCCCAGAGCGGGTGCTGCATATCTGGTGGCAAACCTCGAACTGCAGTGGCATATGCATCAGGGAGCCATGCACGTGCAATATTGAATCCTGAGTAGTTGCTCCACGACCATTGTTCCAACACAAAAATATGATAGCCGTGCCATACCAGTGGGTAGACCAATGGGATACAGAATAGGCCGATGCCTCGTATGCCCGCAATCCGCCATATTCTGAATGCGGCAACACCAACCAATGCGGGCACAAAAAGTTGCATATACGGTCGCAGAGAATCTGCGACGACAATTGCACATGCCAAACCGAGCCATAGACGTGGACGGTCGAGCGGGGATCGCAACAACCGAAAGACCACGACCAATGCCAACCCGATGCATGCGTCGTAGGCCATCCAGTAGTTTCGATCATCATACCGATAGATGAAGGCGATACCCAACGCCAGTACGATCTGCACGAAGTGTTTGGCCGTAGTGCCATATAATCCACGCATGTGTATGCCTGACAGTGCCGCCAAAAGACTAGCAACCGCCGCCCAACGCATCAGAACGAGGCTGTAGCCCACGTCGTAAACCCACCATGTGGGGATGCGTGCGAGGGCATACTCGATGGTAAGTAAAGGTATGGGGAAGGCCGCCCGCATCTCCAAAAGAAACGCAAAAAAAGCTCCCCAATTAGGCAATCGCGCAAAATCTACCCCAATCATCCATTGCGATGCAGGGAGTGCACGGGTTTCGACAAAAATGCTGCTTACCACTACATACATCCACAGCGGCGTAGTCTTTGTCTGTGCGACAATCCCCCAATAAACCGCTACCCGCCGACTGAAAACAAGTGCAGTTGTGACGATGACAGTGACCAACGGTTCGTATGATGCAGGTGTCTGCATCCAAACGGACTGCACCCATGGAACGTACACAATGACGCCACAGAGCAACATGTCGAGACGTCTGGGCGCAGACACTGCGACGGCAATCAGCCATAGTAGCGGGATAAACGCAAGCAACCAGAGAATCATTGTTTGCGTCATGGTAGACCATACGGTCAGCTGAGCCCCGCGAAAGTCCGCAATCAACAGACGTGCATCACGTGCCGATTGGGTTGGTTTGTCGGTACCGAATCCATATGGTTCGAATCGTTGGGTGCTGATGGCATAGAGGCGTGTTTGTGTCGGGACAAAATCCTGTTCGACAATCGTTGTATATGTACGTATCCCGGGGGAAATTGCATAGGTAACCACACGCCCATTGCCGGTCATGGTCAGCTGTTTTGGTTCTGGGGTAAACAAACGAATGCTATATGCAGCGTACCCTGGCGGAGAAATTGCCGTCGCCAGTCGGGCCAATGAGTCGTTGATTGCGCGATTGATGAGCAGGTCAGATCGTTTTGGTTGGGTGACGAGCCAACGTGCAGGTTCACCATCGTGTATTTCGAGATCGCTGAACGAACTCTGAAAAAGCCAATCACGTTCCAATTCCGCCGGACGGGTAGGCGACCACTCTTGTATGGGTGATATGCGTGCGACGACGGTCGCGGTCAAAACACACGCTGCTCCCGCAAGAAGTAGTAGCACCCAGAGATGCAGGCGATACTGCTCATACACGTGCAAAAGTGTGGTACTCCGCTGCCGAATGCTTTCCATACGCCTCATCTCGTCTCATCGTCCCAAAAGTATAACATGATGCACGACGCCCCCTCTCGACACGGTCGAGAGGGGGCGTCAGGAACTTCGTTATGGCTTCCGTTTCTTGGTTGGCGTTGGAGGAACTTTTTTGGTCGGCTTCGGTGGTGCTTTTTTGGTCGGTGTTACCGTCGCACGTGTTGTAGGGGTTGGGGTGCTGGTCGCAACAGGGGTTGCTGTGGGTGTCGCCGTGGCGGGTAATTCTGGGTCAGTAATCCCGTTCAAGAGGAGCCACACGGTCGCACTACTCTGTGCTCCTTGTGCGTCAGTTACTTGAATCACGATGCGATCATGCTCATTGTTGGTACCGTTTTGGCGATAAATAAGCCGTCGCCGTGCCAGATCGGCATAGGTGAAGCGTGTTCCACTCGCCATGCGGGTACCACCATAGAGCAACCAGCCATTGACGGGCTCGGTCAGGAGGGTGAAGGTGAGTTGATTGAGCGGTGTTTCTGCATCCGATGCACTGACGAACCGCTCGCTCAGGATGACTACTGACCCACTGTCCAAGCGATACGGAGCCGTAATCTGTACGGATGGTGGGGAGTTAGTGACATACGCTGGGTTGACACTACAGGCGGTACCGGTCGGTGTGATACAGCGGGTAGCACTGACATTGCCTGCCCGATCACGTGTGCGAGCATAAATGCCACCGGCAGTTTTGTTCGCTTTGTCGTATCCAACCACCGTGCTCGCTGCAAATGGGAGCCATTTGGCGCTCGCAAACGAATCCGCTGAGGCGATCTGCATCTGCACGACACCAGACCCCGTCGCCCGTGTGCTCGATGCACGGTCACTGACATTTAGACCGATAGTTACTGACGCTGCGGTGCTCGATTTGACTCTCAACGATGCTACTGGTGCGCTTTTATCAACCAGAATATCGTCTTGGACTACCTGGAGAACTGCACCATCCACACTACGGAATCGCACAAACAGACGATACAGAGCAGATGTTGTCGGTTCGAACGTCCAAGTCCCGCCTAGGGCGAATGGTTGCCACGGTTCGCTACCATCGAACACCCCGGTTGTGCTGAATTG
>JBFYTT010000163.1:0-3619 GCA_041300425.1 Roseiflexaceae bacterium | reverse complement strand
TAATTCATCTGCGTGGTCCCATCGGGCAGCGTCGAGAGGTCGACGGTCCCGACCGCATCAACCACCCCGTTTGAGCCTTTCCCGGCGGCGATGAGTTTATAGTGGTTCGGTGCATCAATATCTTCGAGACGGATTTTGCCGCTATAGCTCCCTTTGATGCCAGCGATACCGATTTTGACGACGCCCTCATAGTGGTTGTCGCCCAAATCGTTCAAAGACTCGCAGCCTGGTACTACCCGTGCGAGTACTTCCATATCGTTGAGCGCTGCCCATACAGCGGCTTGGGGGGCTTTGATGACCGCAGTCCCGGTGATCTTCATAGTTCCTCCTGATAACCTGCACACGATCATACAAACAACGAGACAAAGAAACCGTCGTGGATTCGTGCGTTACCTATGGTTCTGGTATTTTACACTACAATAGCCTCAATTCCCCAAAAGTCAACAGTGAAATCACGCATGCACGACGCTTTTGCGCAGACCTACACCGCAGTTCCGACCCCGCAAGGGATGATCTGGGATACAGCCAGCTTGTCAGACCAGATGCCGATGGAGCTGGTGCTCACGGCGTTGGTGCGGTGCACCATTTTGACCCTCGACAGCATTCTCAGCAAACAACGCCACCGCGTCACACGCTACCGAGTACATGTGACCGGTCGCCAACGACTCCAACACCCACAAGTGTGGGAGTCTGTTGCGCTGACCATTCATTGCGCCGGCACAACCATCGACCACGCAGGACTCGAACGGGCCCTCCACATTGTGCCGCGCTACTGCCCGGTCCATGCGACCATCGCGCAGACGACCGACTTGACCCACCAGATTGCGATCGATACCGCAGCGGAGGATGTCACATGATCCACGTGACGATTTTGACAACACATGGATGTATCGAGGCCATCCTCGACGATCAGGCAGCCCCAGCAACATGCGAAAACTTCGTCCGCTACTGCGTTGCAGATGCCTACACGGACGGTGCTTTTTGGCGCACCGTGACGACCCAGCCCGACAATCAACCCGGTCAAGACATCAAAATCGACGTCATTCAAGCGACCTGCCGCGCCGACTTCGCCAAATACGCTCCCATTGCAATGGAACAGACGCACACGACGGGACTGGTGCATCGTGACGGGACTCTCTCGATGGCGCGTTTTGCACCGGATTCGGCGCAGGCAGATTTCTTTGTGTGCATTGGGGACCAACCCGAGCTCAACGCCGGTGGGGCACGCAATCCGGATGGCTGGGGGTTTGCGGCATTCGGTCAGGTTATCTGCGGGATGGACGTCGTGCGGCGCATCCAGATGGCACCCACCAGCGCGCAGACGTTGACCCCAGCAATCACCATACACGGCATTTCGGTGCGCTCACGTACATAGTCGGCAAGCAACGTCGTACTGCCACGTGGATTTGACAATTCGGCCACCTACCCATAGAATCAGGGCGAAATATCATCACCCGATAGCATCTGCGACGAACGCAATGGGGCCGAGCACAGCAAAGATCGCTGTGACGCACCTGCAGAGGATTTGTGTGTGTGAGGTAACCAAATGCAGTATCAGTGTGGCCCGAATATCCTCGAATTAATCCCAGGCGACATCTGTCATCAACGGGTCGACGCAATCGTCAACGCTGCCAACGAGCAACTCAGTGTCGGGGGTGGTGTCTGTGGTGCAATCCACAAAGCTGCCGGTCCCGAGTTGAGCGTTGCGTGTATGGCCATCGGTGGTTGCCCTACCGGCGAATCACGGATTACCCCGGGATTCAAATTGGCTGCCAAATATGTCATCCACGCCGTTGGACCGATGTGGCATAGCCGCAGTGCCGATGCTGTGCAGCTCGAGTCTGCCTATGTGAGTGCGCTGACATTGGCCTCCCAAAACGGATGCGAGAGCATCGCCTTCCCCGCCATCAGCACCGGGATTTTTGGGTATCCACTCGACGAGGCCGCAGGGATTGCCATCCGCACCGTTGCCCAGTTCCTCGAACACCAGACACAAATTTCGTTGGTTCGCTTTGTCTTTATGAACGACGAGACGTTCGAAGCGTTTCGCTACGCAGCACGCCGCCACTTGGCAAGCACCAATATCGTCGGCAAATAGTCCGTACCCACGGCGCAGGATCAGCGTATGCTGGTGCTGCGCTTTTTTTGTATGTTGCTCTGCCGATGCAGCGCGACGTAGAGTGGTACGATAGAGTTTATTGAGTACAAAAAAGGGTGATATGCATATGCAACGTTTCTTGACTGCGTTTTTTCTTTTTCTCATCCTCCTGAGTGCGTGTGGTACAACGACGAGTGCATACCCCTACCCCGACCCGAGCGCGTTCCAATATATTGGCCGCAAGTATGTCCTCATAACGCTGTACGCAGACCCCGTCCTGCCCGAAAACGCACCATACATCATGTTCAACGGATCCGATCTCAACGGCAAAGCCTATTGTAACCTCTACTCTGGTCCGTATACCGGCGACGGCGCTGCCCTCAAGCCCGGAGCAATTGCCATGACCGAAATGGCCTGCGCAGACCCCACCCTCATGCTCCTCGACTCTACCTACTTCGCTGCCCTCAATGAGGTCACCAGTATGTCCCTCGACAGCACCACACTGACGCTCAGCAACGCCGCAGGCACGACGGTTTTGGTGTACAACGAGGAGTAGAAAAGAATGAAACAATTACTAATTACTAATTAGTAATTGTGATCTGCGCGTTGCAGGTAAACACGTCTCTCTGGCAGAAAACCCGCACACATCGATAGCGGCGCGAACAGAAAACGCATGTTGAGATCTGCCCGTGCAGCGAAGTTAGACGGCGCGGACCCAGTATTCATGCAACAACAGTGTGATGTGGTACGCACATAGCTTTCGGCGGACTGAACGCAATGTGCTCGTTCGGGGTACAAAAAAGGTTTGTCTGGCTGTACGCCAGACAAACCTCTTCGATTCTTCAGCTGACTACGGTTCAGACGAGTCCGCTCTCCGTTATTTTCGGCCGAGGATAGCGTAGTCGATGTCGAGGTGGTTCCCCGCAGTCACCCAAGAAAAGAAAGTAATACCCACAAAACCCGACGTAAAGCCTGATGCTCTTCCTTGGGTCATCAGCTTGTTGTTGATGTAGAACTGGTACGTGTCCCGTATCGCTACAACCCGCAACACGTTGTATCCACCACGGATGATGGCGGTCGTCGCTGTCCAATTCTTCCAGGTGGTACAACGCCCACCGCTACACGCATAGACTCTGTACCACCCCGTGTTGTCATATCCAAAGTACACCGCTCCATTCGTTGTGTTTCGGAGGATGATTTGGTTCGGACAATTTGAACAACCCGTGCGACGCATTTTGACCATGTAGTCGAAGTTTGCATATGTCGATTTGGAAAACACCACTTTCGACCAACCGTTTTTTATCCCATTGCCCCGCAGAACTCCGCCTCCATAGCTCCACCGCCCTGCAACGATTCCCCAATTACTGGCGCTATTGGTGAACTGGTCATTGAATCCCGACGGATAATCGCGCGGTGATACCACAGCGTTCGCTTGTGCACTCGCGGGGAGCAGTGCCACACTCATCACAATCATAGCCAATACGAATACCCGACGGAGTACATTGGTATATGCGTTCATTT
>JBFYTT010000146.1:0-4509 GCA_041300425.1 Roseiflexaceae bacterium | reverse complement strand
CCGCCTGGATGGCGGCGTTGCGTTCCCCGGGGGGTGGAGTGGCGCCGGTATCTTTGGATTCGTCGTAGGTGCGCACGAGGTCTTGGTAGATGGCGAATTCGCGATCGACAATCAGGTCCTCGGGGTCGCACAGTTTGATGCCGCGCTTGACGGCGAACTGCTCGGCGCCTTCGGCGACCAACATCCCGGCTGGGCTGTTGAGCACGTGGCGGGCGAGCGAGATAGGGTTGCGGACGCGGCGTACACCGGCGACCGAGCCGTACAAGAGCTGATCACCGTCCATCACTGCTGCATCGAGCTCGACGAAGCCGCCGCGATTGAGCACCGAGCCGACGCCGGCGTCGTAGGTGGGGTCGTCTTCGAGGATACGCACAGCCGCCTCGACGGCGTCCATGGCGCACCCGCCGGCGGCCAGTATGTCCCAGCCGGCATTGCGGGCGTTGCGGCACCCGTTGCGGTGCGGTGCGACCTCGTTGTCGGGGATGGCCCAGGCACCGCCGTGGACGATGATTGCAATCGACATTGTTGCGTCCTTGATATACTGTACAAAAGGGCTGATGCATCCATTATAGCGACGAATACTGCCGACGGAGAATCCTCCTATGTCCATCCCTTTTGCCGATTTGACCCAACGCCAACAGCTCGCCGTGCTCCGGCCGGTCGCACAGACTGCCTGCGCCCAGTTCGGCATCGTGCCTGCATCACTGCGTATGGTCAATCATGGCTTCAATACAACTTATGCCGTCACGACATCCAGCGGCGCACGCTATGCCCTGCGCCTCGGTACCAATTCCCTGCGCGATGCGGCCGGGCTGGCAGCCGAACTGCAGTGGATCGATGCACTCGCTGCCGACGGACACGTCAACGTCGCTCCTCCACACAAAACCGCCGCCGGCGAGTGGGCCATCGAATTACCCGTCGCAGCGCTCCACAGAGCCATACCAGCCACGCTGTCGCATTGGCTCCCCGGCCGCATCGTCGGTGAAAAACCGCGCGTCGCGCAGTTGACCGCATTGGGCTACACCATGGCCCAGTTGCATCGCCACAGCGCACACTGGTCGCCACATGGCAACGCAGCATTCCCGCTCGTCAACTCCCTGTGGATGAACAGCCCTGAATCCATCAGCACCAGCACGCACCCGAGCGTGACGCCGCGACTGCAGGATATGATCTTCCAAGCAATCGCCCAGATCACGACCGTCTACGCCCAACTCGAACAGCAGTTTGCTGTGCAGCCCATCCACGCAGATTTGCACGGCTACAACCTGATGTGGCACGCGGAACAGTTGAGTGTCTTCGACTTCGACGATGCGGGACTGGGCTGGCCCATCCAAGACCTTGCCATCTCGTCATACTATGTGCGCGACATTCCGGGTGCCGAACAGCACATCCGGGCGGGGTATGCCCAGGTAAGCCCCGTTCCGCCGGTCAGCGATACCGTCTTCGAGACGCTGCTGATGGCACGCGGGGTCTTGCTGTTCAATGATTTGCTGGTCATCGAGTCGGCCGGCGAACGTGCGTTTATCCCCGAGTACTGCCGGCGAATGGAACTACGCTTGGAGCATTTTCTGTCCAGCGGCACATTTGCCCTGCTCCAGTAAACGCACGCACACAAAAGCCCCTCCCCTTCGTTTGACTGAAGGAGAGGGGCTTTTTTGCGGCCAAATCATGCACCCAACAACGGTCGGGCATGGTCACTCTGCTGGAGTTCGTTATTGACTTCACCGTAGATCAGCATGGTGCCTATGTGGGCATAGACCAAACTGCTGAACAACAGCCAAATCAAGACAAGTGCAGCGGTGACACCCCATACCGAATCGAGCCGCAACACCAGTGGCACGAGTGCGGCGAAGACCAGCGGCGCGATGTACAGCGGCAGACTGTGGATACGCGCTTTGGCGTAGTATCGCCGTGCATATGGTCGCAACGCCTCGCGCAGGGGGAACGACGTCAGTGCCCGCTCGGGACCGCTATCATCGAGATAGACCAAACGCCCCACTGCCGAAACACCCGTCACAAAAACAAAGAGCCACCAGGCGATGAGCGCCCCACCGATGATACCTAATATGCCGAACTGGCCCTCGTCGGAGCGCGCCATCAGCAGCGTCAGACCGCCACAGAAGAAAAGCAGCCCCATGACCATCAACGGCATCACGAAATAGACGAAATCGACCAACACCGCAAACAAGCCCATCAACCAGCGCGTCGTCCAATCATAGAACGGCGGCAACGGCGTTGCATACCCTTTACGGGTGTTGTCCATGTGTTCGACCACGAGGCCGGCTGCCAGCGGGTGCCCAAAAAGCGTCAGGCTAAACAGCCCACCCAATCCGATGGCATGCCACCAGCGCTTGTCTGCATGAATGGTCTGGAGTGCACGACGCAGCATGGTGTCACCCTTCTAGATCCCCAACATATCGTCGTCGCTGGCTGCGGGTTTGGTGCTGACTTGGGCCTGCTGGTAGCGCGCCCACAATTGGGCTTCTTGGGCTGCTGCTGCCTCGCGGGCGGTTTTGACAATCTGCCCGACAAAGCTCGCCGGGTCGTCTATCTTGCCGATGCGGCGGAGCCACCAATACCCGACCAGGCTACCGGCCAACAACCCAAACAGCAATCCGATGATGAATCGTCGCATGGTGTCACCTCTCACTCAAAAAATCCGCACCGGCGCAGGCGCGACGGTGCGGAGTAGGCGTTAGGACTTGGCTGCGATTTCGGCCTGTGCCCGCGCGATGAAGTCGTCCACCGCGATGGCTCCCAGGTCTTCGCCGCTCCGGGTACGCACCGCAATAGCGCCGGCTGCTGCTTCGCGGTCGCCCACGATGAGCATGTACGGTACTTTTTGCAACTGCGCATCGCGAATCTTGGCCTGCATGCGATCGCGGCCCATGTTGACCTCGACGCGCATCCCCAAGTCGGCCATTTTGGCTTGTACCGCAAGGGCAAACTCGCTGTGCTTTTCGTCCGAAATAGGGATGATGACGGCCTGAATCGGTGCCAGCCAGAGCGGGAACGCTCCCGCGAAGTGCTCGATCATCACTGCCATGAAGCGCTCGGTCGAGCCCGTCACAGCGCGGTGAATCAGCACCGGCGTGTGCATCTGGCTGTCTTCGCCCACGTATTCGACGCCCAAGCGCGCCGGCTGGATGAAGTCGATCTGGATGGTCGACAACTGCCATTCGCGGCCCAGCACGTCCTTGGCCAAGAAGTCGGCTTTGGGACCATAGAACGCTGCCTCGCCCTCGACAGCCTCGTACGAAACGCCGTTGGCGTCCAATGCGCTTTTGAGGGCAGCCGTGGCGCGCTCCCACTTGTCGTCGTCGTTGACGAACTTGCCTTCGTTGCCGCGGAGCGACAAGCGCACGCGGTAGTCCGACAAGGTGTAGGTCGTCAAGACTTCTTTGATGAGCTTCAGACAGCGGCTGAATTCTTCTTGGATCTGATCGGGCGTACAAAAGACGTGGCAGTCATCTTGCGTCAACGAGCGCACGCGCGTCAGACCGCTGAGCGCACCGCTGTCTTCGTAGCGGTACAGTGTGGCGAACTCGGCGAAGCGCATCGGCAACTCGCGGTACGAATGGCGGCCCATTTCTTTGAACAGCGTCATGTGTGACGGGCAGTTCATCGGCTTGAGGCGGAACACCGCATCGCCGTCGACCATCGGCGGGAACATCGAATCGCGGTAGTTGTCGTAGTGACCCGACTTGTGATACAGCGTCTCTTTAACCAGATGGCCGGTCCAGACGTGTTGGTAGCCGTGGCGCGTCTGCGCCTCGCGCACGTAGGACTCCATCAGGTAGCGGATCATCTCGCCCTTGGGAGTGAACAACGGCAGGCCGGCACCGACGTCTTCGGAGAAATAAAACAGTCCGAGTTCGCGACCCAGCTTACGATGGTCGCGGCGCTTGGCTTCTTCGAGTTGGAACAAGTACTTCTCGAGGTCTGCCTTCGATTCCCACGCGGTCGCATAAATGCGTTGGAGCTGCGGGCGCTTTTCGTCACCACGCCAGTAGGCACCGGCGACGCTCATCAACTTGAAGCCGTCGGCGGGGATTTCTTTGGTGTTGGCCACGTGCGGGCCGCGGCACAAATCCTCGAACGTGTCTTGTTTGTAGGTCGAAATGACGACGGCGCTGCCGTTGGCGGCTCCGCCGTTTTCGTCCTGGCCTGCTGCCAAACCATCGATGAGCTCGAGCTTGTAGGCTTGATCGGCGAAAATCTGGCGCGCCTCGGCGGCACTCACTTCGCGGTACACAAACGCGTGTTTGCCATTGATGATGCGGCGCATGCGTGACTCGATATCGGCCAGATCGTCTGGCGTCAACGCGCGCGGGAGGTCGAAGTCATAATAAAAGCCGTCGTCGATCGGCGGACCGATGGCGATACTGGCAGCGGGGAAAATCTCGCGCACCGCTTGCGCCATCACGTGCGCCGCCGAGTGGCGGATTTTGTAGAGTTGATCGTGCACAGCTGACATGCCCTTTGGCTCCTCTAATACAGATACCTGCT
>JBFYTT010000137.1:0-3643 GCA_041300425.1 Roseiflexaceae bacterium | reverse complement strand
TTTATGCTCTCTGCCGTGTCGCTTTCGCGGTTGCAGCGTGTTGGTCTGTCGGGGATTGGGTTCTCGATTATGTGTGTGCCCGCGGCCGTGGTCGCGACCTCCAAACTCTATCAGAAGTTGTTTGTGACTGAGATAATCAATGGCCATGTCACCTCTTTCCATGTCCATGTTGGCTTGTCAATTATCATTGTCGCGTTGGCGAGTTGGGTTTTTCATATTCGCCATCATGCCACGGTGAGATTGGTGGGCATCGTCCTTGTCGTGACACTGTTGGCAGCATTTCAGACAATTGTCTTTCGCTACAACACGACCAACCGGCAGGTGATGAACTACGCGATGCAACGGTGGGATGCCATTGCGCTTGTTGCGAAGTATCAGCAAACACTTCCGGGTCGAGTGGACCCACTCACACTCTCTTCTGATACAATATTCAATCGTGTCGGGGTTGCAGGAGCACCAAACTTTCCGGCGGGAACTCCTAACTATTGGACACGCTACGTGCAAGGTATACACGGTGTACCGTTGACGTTTGTCTCCCAAAAATCATCCAGCACTGATGCACACTATCCACGATTTGAATATGCGGTACAGACAAGTGGGAGACCGGTGAGCTTTTTGCTTGATCGCTGTGATCAACCTGACTGCGTGCGATTCACCGTGATGAGAGACGAACCGATTGACACCACTGTCGTCATCGACCGCACCACGGTCTTGTCCGTGGTTGGCGCTGACTGGCGATGTACCGAAATATGTTTTGTCGTCCGAGACATCGCCGCGAAGGGTCTGCAGCATCCGCCAGCTGTGCGTTCGCCGCACGTTGCGGAGTCATTACTGATTCAGGCACTACGCAGTCCATTTGGGTATTTGCGTGCAGATTTTGGCACAAACGTCGCGCCGTAATGCTGCGAGCTTCTCTTAATTTCGAATGTCTTGTGACCGCGGGAAGAGGTATAACAGTGAAATACGATGTGCGTGAGCGGTTTTCGCTCTTTTCGTCACAGATACGGGCACTTTTTTTTCCATGGACGTACCGCACGACGGTCATCGTCTATATTGCACTGTTCTTGTCCATCATGGTGCCACCGCTCGTCCGAGGATACGCAATTATCCCGACCAGTCTGGCCAAGAGTGCTGCGCAACGGCCACTGCCGGCTGATTTTCTGGAATCGCCGCAGTGGAGCGATTCTATGAACGTCTTTATGCCGACAATGTATGCACATCTGCACGCACCACGTTCGGGTTGGAATGCGATTTGGAACCCGTACCTCGAGATGGGTCGGCCACTCCGGCCAGAGTGGGGCTTTACCCCGGCATACCCATTGACCTGGTTGATGACGCTGTTTACGCATGATCACCTCCTCTTGGCGACGCTCTTTTCGTTCCACATTTGTTTTCTTGCAGGATTGTGGCTGATTGGGATTGCCAAGGAACATGCACTCGATCCATTTGCGGCGCTTGTTGTCGCAGGATTGGCAGCCACGGCACCGTATTTTTTTCATTTTATGACACACTATACCTACATCGCCATGCCAGCGTGCTTCTTTGGGATGGTCTACGTGCTCCGGCGTTGGGCTCGCATCCGCGATGTGTGGGGAGCGCTCGGGATTATTTGGCTCTGCTATAGCTATGCCATCATGGGGTACTACCAAGAGCAGGTTTACGGCTACTACATGCTGTTGGGCTATGTCTTGGTACTGGCCTGGTCGATGCGTGCAAATAAGCGACAATTGGGTATTTGGTTGACATCAATCGCTGGACTGGCTGCAATTGCTGGGGTTCTGCTGATCCCATATATGTATGATTTTGTCCAAAATGTCCGGCTTTCGGTGCGCAGTGAGAACACCTTCGATTTTTTCAAAAACGTGATTAATCAATATAGTTCATTCGGTACGAGTATGCGCATGACGGTCCGTGCAATCGCACCTGAACTGGTGGGGAGTCCGCGCGTCCCAGAATTGCCACAACCCGCTGTCGGGTACGGCCAGAGTCCCATCCTGCTGGCATTTGTCGTGCTTGGCGCCGCGCGGGTCTGGCGTACCCAGTGGTTCTGGCTATTGTGCATTGCGGTATTGATGGTGGTGAATGTCTCACTGCCTGTTTTTCAGTTCATGTTTGATCATCTCTTTTTTAACTTGAGCAGAACCAAACCGCTATTTATCATGGTTGTTCCCATGGTGATTGTGGCGTTGTTCGGCGCTGATACGTTTTTTCGTGCATGGCACAGCAAAACTGCGACCACCCGTGTCGTCGTTTTTGCGGTTGTGCAAGCACTGATTGTTCTGTGGGTGACGTACTTGGCATACACGAGATACTTTAATCATGATCCCGATTGGCGCGTCATCATCACCAACGCAATAATCGCAGTGTTGTTGGTCGCAATGATTTGGCTACGCAACAGGGCGATGTGGTTACTCGTTGTGTCATTGTATGTGGCAGGAGTGAGTACGCCATATCTGCTTTGGAACTCTCGGGCGGCGGTGGTTGAGTCATCTTCGTACACCACCGAGGTGCGTGCACTGCTTGCCGACGGCGGGCGGCTTGGTCGCACGCTCGAAATGGGCCCCGTTCTGACGCCAAATTCAAGTGTATTGTTCGACGTCCCATCCGTCCATTCGCTCAATAGTGTTTTGCCTGCGCGTTACGTGCGCTATGTGGAACAACTCGGCGGGCAGATTATCAACCATAGCATTCTCAACAGAGAAATAGCTCCCGATTATGGCAGCCTCGCCTTTTGGATGTCAGATATTCGTATCATGACGACCATCCTTGACCTCTCGGCGGTTCCGCAACTCACCCTCGCCAAAAAAGTCGTAGGTATCAAGCTCTACCGTGTCCTCGACACGATGGGCTGCTGCATCCAGGTTCCAACAGGGACGCGTGATCCTGCCAACCCGCTCGAAGTGACCATCAGCGATCCACGGCCCGATGGCTATCAGCGCCTCCGCAAAACGCTCGATCTCGGCGACATCTACGAGGTTGAGACTGCAAATGCACAGCCGGGGCTCATTATAATCAGTCAGCAGTATCATCAGCAGTGGCGTGTGTTTGGTTGGAAGTCTTCGGAATGGATTCCACTCGAACCGGTTGCAGTCAACGGGCTCTTCCAAGGAGCATTTGTTCCCGCTGGGGTTGAGCGTGTGCGCTTCGAGTTCCGACCGATGGTGCGTTATGTTTGGATTGCCCACTTCTTTTTTGGTGGTGCGCTCCTAGCCGCCGTGGGTGTGAGTTATCGTAAGCGGAAAACTGCAGTGCCAGAATCGCATTCGTCCCGAGTTGAGCAGATATAATACGCCTACCTAAGATTTGCATCGTCGAGAGAAGAGGTTGTTATGCAGATTAACCCCGGTATCTTCAAAGCCTATGACATCCGCGGTATCTACCCCACTGAGCTCGATGAAGCAGGCGCGTATGCAATTGGTCGAGCGTTTGCAACCTATGTCAAGGCGACCGACGTTGTTGTGGGACATGACATGCGCTTGTCAGGACCGTCTATCTTCGCTGAGGTTACCCGCGGTTTGATTGATCAGGGCGCAAACGTCATCGAAATAGGGTTGGTAAGCACTGATCAGTTTTATTTTGCATGTGCCCAACTGGGCTTGCCGGGGATGATGGTTACGGCGTCGCATAATCCCAAAGAGTACAA
>JBFYTT010000130.1:0-3311 GCA_041300425.1 Roseiflexaceae bacterium | reverse complement strand
ACCCGACGCAGCAGATTTGTTGCGGCGCAAGCAGAGCCTGCCGGTCATCTACGCGCTGGCTGGTGAGGCGAGTGATGGCCCGATCCATCGATTGTATGCAACGCCGGCTGGTGACGATGCCGGGTTGGCAGAGGCACGCCAAGCAATCGATGCATCGGGTGCACAGGCCTATACCGCGCAATTGGCCGAGTTGCATTATGTGACGGCGTGTGCGGCGTTGGCGCGCGTGCAGGTGGTCGACGGAGCAGTGCAAACGCAACTGCAAGCGCTCGCAGCGAGTCTGTTGGGACGGAGCGTCTAACGACGCAGGCGTAGGCTACACGGGACTGAAGCGAGGATATACGATGCGAATATTGATGATATCGGCCGAATACCCACCCATGTCGGGCGGTATCGGCGACTATACCCGGCGGTTGAGTGCGGCATTGAGTCAGCGTGGCTACGAAGTCGCAATTATGACGGGCAAGCAAGGGCAGGCGTATCGTGATGCAGCGCGCATTTATCCGGTGCGCATCGAAAAGTGGGACAACAGTTGTATCCCCGTTATCCGTCAAACGGTCGCCAAACTGCAACCCGACATTGTCCACATTCAATACCAGACCGGTGCATACGATATGAAGGTAGCCATCAATCGGCTGCCAAGCAATTTGAAGCGTGAACGCAAACAGGGTATGCGGGTGGTTACGACGGCGCACGACTTATTGCCGCCCTATTTGTTCCCCAAGGCAGGCTTTCTGCGCCGGTGGTATACAAAAAAAATCATCCAAGACGCAGACGGCGCGGTGATGACCAACGCCGCCGACTACCATACCGTGATGGATGATGCCAAAGGGATGTGGAACCCGAATGCCGTGTTTATCCCGATTGGGGCGAATGTGTCGCCGGCACCGCCCGAAAACTACGACCGCGAACTCTGGCGTAGCCGCTTCGGGGTGTTGCGGGGAGATATGTTGCTGGCCTATTTCGGCTTGCTGACGCACACCAAAGGCATCGATACACTGCTGCTGGCGATGCGCACGTTACCAGCGAGCACGCGCCTGGCGTTGATCGGCGGCGAGGGCGAATCGAACGAAGATCAGGCATATGCACGCCGTGTGCGCCAAAACATCATCGAATACGGCCTGGAGGATCGCGTGATTGTCACGGGTCACGCCGAGCCGACCGATGTGTCGGCGTATCTGATTGCCGCCGACGCGGTCGTGTTACCGTTTAGTGATGGGTACTCGTATCGGCGCGGCAGTCTGTTGACCGGTTTGGTACACGGTGTGCCGGTCATTACCACCAAGGCGCAGCTCAATGTGAGCCAAGATCCCTTGCCGGATTTGATCGACGGCAAACACGCACTGCTGGTCGAGCCCGACAGCGATACCGCCCTGGCCGAGGCAATCGAGCAACTCCGCACCAATCCAGAACTTGCGTTCAATCTGAGTCGCGGTGGGCGAGAACTCATGGAAATCTTTGGGTGGGATCGTATCGTCGCGCAACACGACGATTTGTACCGTAGCCTGAAGAGCTAATCGACACAATCGAACACCCCCTGTGGCATGTGCCACGGGGGGTGTTTTGTTCCATCGTGTGCTAGACGCGCGCAACCACGATGGCCCAGCCGATGTGTGGGCGTTCGTAGTGCAAGTAATCGTGGCGCATTTTGGCGATGGCAGTGACGAAGTCATCGTGTTCGGGGTCGGTGGGATTGGCGGCAATCCACTGTTGCGCGGTCTGCCACTTGCGGGTTTCGTAGCGGTCCCAGTCTTCGAGGGGTGCGACGAACATCTCGAGCGGCTCGTGGTCGCCACGGATCTGGTCGACGAGGCCGGCCAGGGTGGGGACGGGGCCGAGTTCGTCGAGGGCAGCAGGGAGTGAGTCGGTAAGGCGGAAAATGTCGCCCACGGCGATGAGTCCGCCGGGTTTGACCACGCGGCGCAAGGTGTCGATGAGCGGTGCAAGCCCGCCGACGGCGAAGGATGCACCGATGCACAAACCGGCGTCGTAGGTTTGGTCGGTCAGTCTAACGGTGCGACCGTCGGCTTCGATGATGTCGATGCGCTGGTGGACCCCGGCGTGCTGGGCACGGAGGCGAGCGACTTGATTGAACCAGGGATTGATTTCGATTGCGGTAATCCGCGCCCCGGTGCGTTCGGCGATGCGTGTATCGAGCCACCCGCGGCCGCTCCCGATGTCGAGGATGTGCTGATCGGCGCGGAATCCCATGAGGTCAATCAGACGATCGAGCTTCTGCGGCGTGCAGGGGTTCGAGATATCGTGGGTGGCCTCGACGATGGACCAAAAACGCGTGAAATGCATGCTGTTGTCCCTGTGGTGTTTGGTTAGGATTGGGCGGCGAGGTGGACACGCACGGCTGCCAGCGCGTCACGCACCTGTTGTTGGAGCTCTGCGAGTGTGCCGGTGTTGTCAAAGACGACATCTGCGTGCGCCACCTTGTCGGCCTGGGCTGATTGGGCGTCGATGCGTAGGACGGCGTCGGCCTCGGTCATTCCACGGGTCTGCATCAAGCGGGCGATTTGGACAGCGCGCGGTGCAGTCACCACCCAGACGGCGTCGCAGTGGGCTGGCCAGCCTGATTCGATAAGTTTGATGGCATCGATGACCGCTATGGTCGGGGTCTGGGTGGTGCCCACGGGCAGTGTCTCTAGCCAGTGCAGGATGTGCTGCCGGACGGCCGGGTGGATCAGCTGCTCGAGGCGTTTGAGTAGGAGCGGGTCGGCAAAGACAATGGCCCCCAACGCGCGCCGGTCGATGGTGCCGTCGGGCGCGACAATGCCATTGCCAAATGCATCCACGATTGTATGGTACACCGCTTGGCCCGGTTGTTGGAGGTTGCGGGTGACGGAGTCGGCGTCGATGGTGTGGACCCCCGCGTCGGCGAGGGTCTGTACGACGGCGCTTTTGCCGCAGGCGATATTGCCCGTCAGGCCGATGATGTATCTAGCGTTGGTCGACATATTCGTCTTTGATGAGACGGCTGTCGGCAATCCCCAGCAGGTGCAGGATATCGCCCATCAGCGCGGCTTTGTGGGTGGCATCGCGTTGACTCCAGGTGCGGCTTTTGATTTCGACATACATACCGGCGTTCGGTGTACTGGTGACGGTATCGATATTGACGGCAAACTCGGTGTCACGGTAGGTAATGTGTAGGCGCTGGCGTTCTTTGGTAATGGTGATGATCTGATTGGGTTGGAAGTATTCGCGATAGAAGCGCTCGGTGTGGTGGGCTGGCGCGGTGTAGCGGGCGCGCGACAACTGCACCGCCGCGTTGTATTCGACGCGCAGGGCGGGCTCGGTCAGTGTCA
>JBFYTT010000190.1:0-3732 GCA_041300425.1 Roseiflexaceae bacterium | reverse complement strand
GCGATATGGCGCAACATTGCATCCAACGGCGATACGTCGAGACGCATGCCTTTGAGGAGTTTGTTGGCTTCGGATACCGTGCGATCGATGCGTGTACCAAACGCCGGGACTTCGCTGGAGTTGACCGTGCTACCATCGGCAACCACATACCAGAGTGCCACATGCACCGGTTTGGGATTGGCGGCCAACAACTGGTTGGTGAATGCATCGACCGTGGTGAACAGCGTTTCGTTGAGGACATCGGGCGTATAAAACCAGTACTCCTCGGACGGGTCGCGGGGTGCCCACAAACCGGTGATAGTGACCGGTACCATGCTCTTTTCGGGGGCTTCACGCTGGGCAAACACATAGTAGGTGTCGCCTGGTTGTAGGCCCAAGCCGAACGCAAATTCTGACGAAAGCATGACTTCGAGCGGTTCACCGACCGCGGTGGCGACCGGCATGCGCCCGTCGATGATGTCGATGTGGTCTTCGAGTTTGTCGGCAAACGCAATCGAAATCCAGCTGAGTGGCGTGCCGGAGCCGCTGGCCTCGAGCTTGAGGGGGATTTTTTCGGTGGTGATAAAGCGCGTTTGGCCCAAGATGTCGAGGCCGAGGCGATCGCTCAGTTGGGTATCGAAGTACTCATTCGCTGCAGTGAGTTTGTCGGGCTCGAGTGCGCCCGAGACGCTCCCCAAATAACGGTACATAAGCGCAAAGGGTGGCCGGCGCGTGCCGTTGATGGGTGACGAGAGCTCTTCGCGCAGGATGCGATAGCCGACAGCCTCGGCATACACGGGGATACTGACCACAATGGCGACCGCCACGGTGAAGCCCGCCGCGATTGCCAAAACCAGCGCGAGATTGCTCCACAATCGACGTCCGACCACCATGACCATGCCAGTCAGCCACGACCACGGAGTGTTACCGGATGTGCGTTTCGGGCGTGCCGGCGGTGTATTGATAACAGGCGCTGCCATTGGATCAATCCTTCCGCGGGCCTACTGGCCTACTATGACGTCGCCGGCTTTGAGGCCGTCGAGGATTTCGACGCGGTCGCTGCTCACGATGCCGATTTTGACATCTTGGCGGCGCTGGCGTTCACCTTCGCGCACCACCACGAAGCGGCGGCCTTCGAACGAACGGACTGCCTGGGGTGGCAACCACAGTGCGTCTGTTTGGCGCTTGAGGGTGATGACGACTTGTGCCAAGTCACCGACGTCGACCGTCAGGTCGGATGGCAGGGTGTACTCGATGTGATAGGCCGGGTCAGGATTGATGGTCGATGCGGATGAGGTTGCTTTGGTGGGCAACTTCACGATGACACCCGGGATTTCGATGGCGGGTGCGCGTGCCATAAAGATGCTGACGGGTATGCCGATGCCGATACGGGACGAATCCTCGGTCGACACGCTCTGCACCAGAATCTCTTTGGCGGAGTCGTTGATGACGGTAATGACGGGGCGGTAGGCCTCGACTTGCTTGCCGGGGCCGGTCGACACTTCGGCGGCGATGCCGTCGAAGGGTGCGATGAGTTGGCCGGAAGCGATTGCTTTTTCGATGTTCTCGAGGGCCAGTTTGGATGCAGACAAAGCCTTTTCGAGCTCGGGGTCACCGCTCTGCGAGGCTTCTTTGACGGCCAATTCGGCGCGGGTGACGGCACGTTGGGCGCTGGCGATGGCGTCGGGATCAGGTGTTTTGGTGAGCTGATCATACGCAATCTGAGCGCGTTGCAGGGTTGCTGCCGCGCCGTCGATGAGGGGCTGGCGGTTGGCTTTGGCGGCAATCAACGTCTGATTGGCGTTATTCATGGCGGTGGTGCCGGCGTCGAGGGCGTTTTGGGCATCGACAAATGCTTGCCGACGGCGGTCGTATTGTGGGTGTTCGTCGTCGTCTTTTACACCGTCCCAGTCATACAAGGCCTGCGAATAGGCTTCTTGGATGAGGGGCAGATTGCGCTGGGCCGTGTTGAGGTCGGATTGGGCACGCTCGACATCGTTGTTGGCGTTGGCCGTGGTCGATGCCATATTTGCACGGGCCGACTCGAGCGTTGCTCGGGCGGTGGCAATATCAGACGGGCGCGGATTGATGAGGCGGTCGAGGTTGGCATTGGCTTCGGCCAAATCGAGCTCGGCACGTTGCCGACCGAGATCGCGTTGTGTGCCGCTCCGGTCGTATTGGATTTTGACTTGGGTGTAGTTGACTTCGGCCTGCTGGAGCTGATTGGGCAGTTCGCCCAAATCGAGCTCGGCCAACACCATCCCCTTGGTGATGATGTCGTTCCGTTCGATGTAGACCACTTTGACAAAGCCGGATTGCTCGAAGGCAAGTTCTTCTTGTTTGATGGCAGCGACGGTGCCGCTGACTTTGATTTCGTCGACGACATCTCCGACTTCGACGGTGTAGGTCTGCTTTTCCATGGCGGGGGCAGGTGGACGTGGTGTCGGCGTGGCGCCGGACTGCGTCGCAGCCGAGCTTGCGCACGCGCCGAGGAGCGAAGCGAGAACAAACATAGACACTACCGTGTGCCGCATATAACCCTCGTATCTGATTCTATTTCGATAAACAACGGTGCTACGCAAATTATACGATACATCTGACATTCTCTGTACACTGTATGGTATTTTTTGTATGAGAAAAGCGAGAAGAAATGTACGTATTTCTCTGCATCAGAGATAGCGTCTCCCAAATCCAAAGAGAAGGGAAAGAAACCGTCGTACAACAGACCATGTGCACAGCATTTTGTACACCCCAAAGCCTGCCAAACGGCGCAACAGTGCTATAATTGCAGTGGAGGGTGACCTATGGCACGGATGCGTACGCGTAGCGTACAATTTGGGCAGACCAGCGGCGAAAACACGACCAGCGAAGAACTCATCTTGATATGCGAAGCAATCGATCCGCGCTCGGACGAAGCTCGCAAGGGTGAGTTATTTGTGTTGCTCGAAGGCGGCACCGACCATCACCGCCACCGCAGTGCCATCCAGATGGTGATGCGCACCATCCGCAAGTTGTTTTATGAAAACGCATCGTTCAGCATCCACGCATCGTTGCGCCGTGCCATCATGTCTGCCAATCAGGGACTGTACGAATACAACGTCGCGCATTTGCCGCAGCAGCGCATTTCGTTTGGGATGACGTGTGCGGTCATCAAAGGGAGCGACCTGTATATCGCCCAAATACTCCCGGCTCAGACATACATATTGTCCGAAGGGCAGATGCGCTCTATCCCGGCTGGGCCGTTGTGGCGCCAAACACAACAGGCCACCACTGCGTCGATAAGTAATGGATTATTGGGCGGGAGCTTGTCGGTCGAACCCGAGTTCTACCGCGCCCCGTTGCTCCAACGCGAAGGCGTGATTCTGGTGACCAGCAACATGGCACGGCTGTTGGGGCGCGACGACATGGCGCCGATTATGCGGTCCGGTGATGTGGGGCTGATGGCCGAGGGCATGCATGCGGTGCTCCGCGATGCGAACGTCGGCGATGTCTATGGACTTGCGGTGATGCTCGATAGCACGGCCGACGAACAACGCCAGGTAACCAGCAGTTTTTCGAGCATCACCCAGCAGCTGATGGTCGCCACCGACAATACCGGTTTGTGGTTTTCACGGTTGGTGCAGTGGGTCCGTAGCTTGCTGATTGGTACGCAGGAGCGGCGCTTTTCGCAGTCTGGCAACAACTACCGCGGCATCGTCCGCGCCGAACAACAACGCATGACGCTACAGCCGCCCGAGGTGCCCTACACCGTCG
>JBFYTT010000188.1:0-9738 GCA_041300425.1 Roseiflexaceae bacterium | reverse complement strand
GAAAAATTCCTGCATGAACCGGTAGCGGTCGCCCTTGGTCAGTACCTCTGCCACAAACTCAATCGTCGCCGCCATCCCGCTACTCAAAAAGAACGGTCGTGAGGCCAATTGATTGGTGAAGTACATCGCCGGGATCCCACGCTCTTTGGCGACACTGGCCAATGGCGTCGTACCGAACACCAGGTCCGGTGTATAGCGATCAATGGCTGCGACATCTTCTTCGAGTGCTTTGCGGTAGATGACTTCCTTGGTGCCGTGTGCCTTCAACCACATTTCATCAGGCAATACCAACGGATCTTGACCAATACTGGTCGACACATACGGCACATGCGCCCCTGCCTCGACCAACATGCGGGCATACGCCAATTCGGTACCCTCGTACCCCGTCACCATCACGGTACCGCTGAGCGGGCGGGCTGCGACAATTGCCGTGGCCTTGGCACGCTCTTCGTCGGCGACCTGCTGCACCAGTGCTTCGTCGAGCCCCAGGATGCTGCCAATCGACTTGATCCAGGCATAGGTCCCACTGATGCCCACCGGGGCTCCACCGGCAATCGACATACCAATCGAGCGTGCGATGTTCATCGATTCTTTATAAAACGGATGGAGCGGTGCCATCGCAGCCACCCGTCCAGCCCGGCGGAAATCTTCGATCGAGCGCCCCGGCAAGAATATCGTCTCGCTGACTCCCATCCGCCGCAACAGTGCGTCAATCAACAACGGGTCCGCGGGGAACACTTCTCCCAACAGCACCACACTCTTGTCGAGCACCGGACCATCACGTTCGGCGAGTCGGTTCAACAATGCTGCGACGGCGATATCTTTGGCTTCGGGGTGCGAATGGATGGCATATGCCGGTACCCGTACCAGTACCACATCGGCGTCGCCACTCTTTCTGGGGAGCAGCTCCTCAGGCATACCAGCCGTTTCGGCCACACACAACGACACCACGGGGATCAACTTGACCCCAGGTTCTTTGCCTGCCACTTCGATGGCGGCTCGTGTACCCTCGACCACTTGGCCACTCATTAGTTCGGCGGTGCCCAATTGTGGCGCCAATATCGATTTACTCGCCCCATAAAAGTGCGTCACAAATGTCAGCCCATACAGACAACCCGTATCGGTTGCCATCACCGGGTGTGATCCTTCGAGCCGTGTCAATATGCGCAATGACCCGAACGCTGGGCACATGGATTGCGGGTGGAGCTTGCACGGTGACTTTGTCGCGCCACTCTGATTCAGTTCAATGATTTCAGCCACAATGCCCCCTTTTTTTGTACTGCAGAGACAACACTACATATGCAGCAAATAAGAGGCCTATGCCTCTTATTGCCGGTGCGAAGTTATTCGTCTTTCACCGATGCGGGATCAATGCGCAAATACGCAGCTGTTGCTTGCTTGTTGGTGAAGTACGCAGCAACAATAAACCCAATGATGACCAACCCCAATGGAATGAAACACATGACCAATCCGGACGTTGATATACCCATACTGGTGCTCCTCTCACATCTATCGCCACAAGTGTCGCCACTTGAAAGCCCCAAAAACTACTCCGCATGCCGCGGCGCGTGTGACGGCATAATCAGTTCACGCATCTTGGCGGGATCAAAGCGAAAGTTCGCCACCAAATCCAACACATGTTGAAAGTGATGCGCCGGAATGGTCACAAACAATTCACCCGGCAACAGTTTGTTGTGCATCCGGCCGCCGCCATCTCCGGTCGCAAACACGCTGTTTTGCTTATTGATGGGCGTTGCAAAAATCGACGCACACGCCGATGGACCGACCTCACCAATCGGGAACGTTCCTTCCCGTACCGAGGCCGCACCGGCGATTTGCATCGCATGCAACGCATCCGTTACGCAAATGACCGTATCGATATGGACGCCTGCAGGCACATCGTTGAGGGGCGCAGCAGCCAATGCCACAATGCTCCCGTCTGGCAAGCGCTCACTCTGTGCTTTGTTGCGTTTGGCAGCCTCAGGGGTGAAAAACCCCTGCGCCATCGTCAGATATTCACCTTCGGTGATGAGGGGTGCCGCTTTGGGCAACAACCCCAGATGCCACAAGCCGACATAGCAATCATGATGCTTCGCATCGACATAGATCCGCTTGCCACTCTCCGCCTCGCGCACAATACCGCAGGCAACGACCTGTGCGGGTTCGTACCCTGCAGGTGCTGCATCACGACAGTACGTAATAGCGACCGGTGTCCGCTTGACTTTGAGCACATCTACCAAAACCCGGTAGAGTTCTTGTGGATCGACTGGTGTCATGACAGTTCCTCAGCGATACGATGGTGCATCCATCTCGCGCAAATCGACATAACTAAACTCTTGGCCCGAACGACGCAACGCAGACAGAAAAGCCGCTTTGTTGTCGAGTTCATCAATCGTCCCTATCCGGATTTCGACAGCACCCGATGTCACCGTGACACCGTCGCGGTCGTTCCGGCTCAAGTCAGTGACATACAAGCCGATTGCTTCCATGACCTGCTTGACTTTGAGTTGGACCGGGTCGTCCGTCTGGACTTGAGGGATCACTGATGGGCTCAGCGACAACATCGGGATGGCTTTTTTGTTGGCGTTCGTGCCGGCAAAGAGCTCGTCAGCCGATGCCGAATCCGGCCGACCTTCGGGTTCTTCGGCACCAAAGACGCGCAAGAAATCATGATATTCGAGTGCGGTGTAATCGTCGCACGGCGGGATTTCGTTCTTTGCGATTTTGCTCGCAAGCTCACCAAAGATCGTATTGAACTGCTCGTCCTCGAGTGCCAATCGACAGGCATCTGCCAATTCACGCACTTTGCGGCTCAGTGGGATACGTGCCAGGATCGGCAAGCCGACTGCTTCGGCGTAGATGTCCGCTGTGTCGCTACCGTCGTCACGATTGACAATCAACCCCAGGACCGACGTCGTGCCACCCATGCTGCGGAAATACGCAGCTGCCTTGGCAATGTTGTTGGCCGCATACAGCGATTGGCGATCGTGACCGACCACGATAATCACCTGCTCTGCCAATGACCGTGCAAGTGGGGTCGCAAAACCGCCACAGACGACATCTCCGAGGAAGTCCATTACCACATAATCGAGGTTCCATTTGCTCAGTCCAAGTCCTTCGAGGGTTTTGAATCCCGACGAAATGCCTTGGCCACCGCACCCACGTCCGACTTCTGGTCCTCCTAATTCACAGCCGTATAACACTGCATCATCGCGCAACTGACTGCGAAAGATGACATCGCCAACACTCAATTCGTCTTCACGGCCTTGTTCCTTGAAGATACGCCACTGTTCGCCGAGTGTCGGCAACGAGTGGCCTCCGAACACCGTGTTACACGAATCGTGTTTTGGATCACAGCCCAGCTGCAACACACGGAAACCGTCGAATGTGAGACGCGACGTCAGGTTGGAGGTGAAGAAACTCTTCCCCATCCCGCCTTTCCCATAAATTGCCAACATGCGTGGAGCCATTGCGCTCCCCTTTTCTAGGCTGTACCTACCAGGTCAGCAGCAGCTTCAGACAGTGTGGGTCAAAGAGTGCCGTCGTGTACGCGGTCGATATCTGATCAAGCGTCGCCTGGTGCGTGATGAGCGTGCTGACATCCAAAATGCCACTCTGCATCAAGTCCCGACTCCGCTGTAAATCACCAGGTGCCCATTCTTTGGAGATAAGCAGACGCGCCTGCTTGAGAAACAACGGCATATACGGCAGTTGTATGGTGTCGTAGTAGCCCAGCAAGACAATCGTGCCATTGGGTGCGAGTGATCCAATAGCCGATGCCGCTGCCTCCATCTTCCCGCTGGCCTCAATGATAACATCACAGTCTGCAATCCCATATGTGCTGAGCGACTGTGTCGACACATCGCATGCCTGCGCAGCACGTGCGTGCGCGAGACGTTCTGGGTGAATGTCACTGACGATGACGTGTGCGCCTCTGGCTGTTGCAATCCGCGCAGCGAGTTGTCCCACCGGTCCCTGGCCCAGGATGAGCACACGTTTGCCACTGATCTCGCCGGCCATATCGACGCCGTGCAGTGCAGTAGCAGCGAGTGCCAAAAATACGCCGTGCGTGGGATCGATCCCGTCGAGCGTTACCACCCGTTGGCCATCAGCATGCAGGATGCTCGATTGACCACCCCATGCAGGGTTGACATCCACATAACACCGCGCCCCGCCGACATAGACGATCGTATTGAGCAGCGTTGCCGGTGCATCTGCACCAACGGCGACCACGCGACCGACCGTTTCGTAGCCGGGGATGACCGGGAACTGCAGCATCGGGTGCGGCATATGCCCTGCATATAGCATCCGTTCCGTGCCCGCGCTAATCGATGTATACATCGTTTGAATGGTCACGTCGGTAGCGAGCGCAGGAGTAAGTTCGATGTCACGGACGGCAACAGTCTGTGCTGCGGACATCACAACGGCACGTGCGTGGGTCATCTCATACTCCTTTCTGTGCGAGGCGGCGCTGTTTGCCGGCCATTATTCCACGACGGATGAATTGGGCACAGTTGATAAGATAGGTAGCATAGGCAAACAACATGGTTGCCATCACGGCGTTGTCGTCCCAGCCGAGAAATTTGACAATGAAATACAGATTATGGGTGACAATCGCAACTGCATTGCCGACATCTTCCCAATAAAATTCTTTGGCGAGAAAGTAGTGCCCGTAGATTTCTTTCTCCCAAATCATCCCGGTAATCGTAATCAACCACAGTAACGAAATCTTGACGATGATAGTAATCGTTGCTTCTTCGTAGCCAGTCTGCGTGCTCCAAGCCGAGTACACATAGATCACACTGATGATGAATGCAATAAACTGCGTGGGAGCGAGGACTGCCTGGATTTTGGTCCAGATGCTCCGGTCACGCAATGCGAGTTGCTCGGGGGTGTACTCGATCGTCATACGATATCTCGACGTAGGTGGATGTAGTGATTATAGAGCGCCCAAATTGCGACACTTCCACACAATACATCCGCAATACCTGCACGTGTTGCTTAGGAACGAATGCCTATCGCAGAGGCGACCATCGTCCACACAAAAATCATCACACCGCTCGCATTGTAGAAAATAGCCCGTGCCCGCGGATCGGTCATGTGAAGGAACTTGCGCTGCGTCGGAATTTGCCCCAACATAAGCACAAACATAATCGCAGCGGCGGTGGTATTGCCGGTCCCCAGCATGTACAGCGTGGCACAAAACAGCGCCGCGTTGATGGTGATGACGGCACTCATCGCAGCCCAATCTGCGCCCATTTGCGCGGGAATCGACTTGATCCCCATTAATCGGTCGCCGTCGATGCTTTTGAAATCGTTGATCGTCATGATGCCGTGTGCACCGAACGAAAAAATAGCAGCCAGCACGAGACTGCCGACGATGTTGGTCTGCCCTGCAACATAAAAGGACATTGCGCCGGCAATCCATGGCAGCCCTTCATACGAGACCGACACAAGACCGTTACCTATCCATCCGAGCCGTTTGGCGCGGAGTGGCTCGGCACTATAAGCAATCGCCAAAAAGATTCCTGCCAACGTCAAATACACGACTGGCATCCCAAAGACAAACGACAAACCGATACTGATGGCCGACAAGACCGCAATCGTGATGAACACCTGCCGAAAAGACACCGTACCCGATGGGATAGGCCGGTTTGGTTCGTTGATAGCATCGACCTCACGGTCGCAGTATTCATTGATGACTTGCGACAAGCCGCACAAAATGGGACCCGCCAAAAAGCTCCCCAGTGCAATGCGTGCGATGTCGACAAAGGCAAAAGTGGTCGTCCCTGATGCAATTGCGCCACAGACAAAAGCAATTGCAGGTGGGAACCACGTCACGGGCTTCATCAATGCAATTGATTTCGCCAGAATCTCTTTGACGCCGGTGTGTGCGACGATCGTGGTCGGCACGTGCATGCTGGGTTCGGCTGCCATTGGGAGCTCCTCGTACGTAGATGATGCAACCGCATCGAGGCTGATTCAAACAGTCGCCGCCTGGTGTCCAGACGGCGACTGTTGGTGACATTACGGTGTCGGCGGTCGCGATGAGCGGTTCAGTACGTCAGGGATTTGCCCCGGTTTCGCTGCGCCCGGTGGGATGACTGCACCTTGGTGACACATCCAGCAGGATGGGTCCTTGTTTGCCATGATGGAACCGTAGTTTTCCTTCATGTGCTTCGACATCTGCAACATCCAAATTGCATGTTGCTTCTGGTCGCGACCACCCTCTGCCACACCTGTTGCAGGGAAGTAACGTGCGTTGTGACAGAAGGTACAGCCCTGACCAAGACTGACGTTCATGTGGTACATGACGTTTTGGTTGACCTCTGCATCGTCCAATGACTTGGTCTTGTCACCGGTGATCACCAACCCACCCGGGTATTCACGTTCCAACGGTAAGCGAAAGTCGTTTGGCAACGAGTTCTGTATCTCCCGCGGGTACGTTCCTGCCGTCAACACCGGTTGGCCATTGTGGCAGGTTGCACAGGTAATTTCGAAGCCGATCTTCTGCCCCTCGAGGATGTACGGCAATTTGTTGATGTATTGGCGGTTCAGATCGCCACTCATCAGCATCATGGCTCGTGCAGTGGCTTTCTTGGGGTTTGATTCGTCTGCAAAGTTTGCCACATTATGGCAGTAGCTACAGTCGACCTTCAACCCACCAGATACCTGAGTCACCATGTATGCCGAAATCTGGGCCGTCGTCCATCCTTTGAGGACTTTGACGTTCTGGGGTTGTTCGTTTGCTTTGGTGTAGGCTTGCATTGCAGCCAACGACTCCGGCTTCAGGTTTTTGTGCGCTGGGTCGTAGTTTGCGTACACCGGCGACGCTGGGATCGGCGCGGCAGCTGCAGGTTGTACCAGCCACCAGATCCACCAGAAGGCGATGACACTCGCAACCATGGTCACCGCGGCAACAATGCCCGCGACCAGATTGAACTTGTTGTCTTCGCTCAACGGAGGGATTACGCTTCCATTCTGAGACATATGCGTTCCTCTCTCGCAGGATCTTCTGCGGTTACATGGCGCGCTCGGGCAACGAGCGCGCCCAATCCGTTATTGTTCGAAGACGTACTGCGACCAATCAACGGTAGACATCGGGGCGACAATCTGTGCATCTTGTGCCCAGAGGAACCAGTTATCGACGAGCGTTCCGCTCAGCAAGATACCGATCCCGCCCGTAATTCCAACCAGCATTGCGAACCACCAGGCCCACAAGTGAATGTTGTACGAGTTTGCGTTGAAACCCATCGTCCACCGCCAAAAGAGCTGCGCACGGTGTGTTCCCGACCCTTCAACCAGCATTTCGTCGAGCTCACGCTCGCCGCCCCACTTCGAGACTGCCAAGATGGTTGATCCATGGATGGCAAGCACAAGCGTTGAGCCCAGCAAGAAGAAAATCGAAATCATGTGGAAGGGGTCGTAATAAATGTTGCCCACCTGGATGTTGACGTAGTTGGTCCAGTCCAGCACAGCTCTGAAGCCGTGCCCCGGAGCATCTGCCCAGAATCCCCGCAACATGGGGCGGAACACGTAGATCGCGAAGAAGAGGAACAGTGCTCCCCAGAACCCGACTGCCAGATGCGGAGCAAGCCCCGTCTTGCCGGCACGTTCCCACAAGCGCGCTGCCCAGGCGATGACCGAGATAGAAAGGAAGAATGTCGCGACCAAATAATCGCCGCCGTCATACCACGGAACGTTCCATGACAACCCATATGCAGAACTAGGCGGCATGACCGCTAGGTTCCAGAGTTCGCGTAGGAAGTTGATGGGTGCGTTGCCGACTTCGTGCAGCATGCTCGTCAGAATTATCATGAAGCACGCGAACATCGCAGCCGTGGCAATCAAGCCCCATGTCCCCAGGTAAATTGGGAGCACTTGGCCCATTCCAAAGATGCGCTTCATCAACGGTACTTCGATTGCTTGGCCGAGATTCCCTTCCAACCCGCGACCAGACTCTTCTTTGTCGAGGTCAATGGGTGGCTGGTTTTTGTCGACACGCTTCGAAAACACCAGACCGGCACCAATCAGGACAATGCCTGCACCAGTACCGCTCCAGATTGGCATGCGATCCCAGAACGACCAGAAGGCATTCCAGTCTTTTACCAGCGGTCCAGAAATAAAGATACAAATGTTGGCAAAGAGCACCGATGCCGCACCTGCCCAATAGGCCAGGCGGTGGATGCCGATTTCTCCAATAGAGTAGCCGACAATGTTGCGCCAGTAAATGTCAACATTCTTTTCGGTGACAGGGCGCCGTGAGGCGCTCAAAATTGCTGATCCATGCATGTGCAGGAACAGCGTCGAGCCGAACAACAACGTCACGCCAATTGCGTGGAACGGGTTATAGAAGAAGTTGAAATACTGGTACCCGATGTTTGACAACCAGTCGAGGTGATGGGTGATCCCCAACGGGAACCCGTGCCCCCAGCCACCCATGGCAATCGGACGCAGAATCTGCAAAGTGACCCACGACGAAACCACTGCACCGAATGCAATCGGAATCTCGTAGCTCATATACAGCTTGCGGCTGATATCGACCTGGCGCAGCATCCAGCTGACAAATGCAATCGTCGACCAGGCAACAGTCCATTGCCAGGCGAATCCGGGTTCGCCCCATTGCACGATGGCCAAACCAGCACTTATCGGTGGTGGTTGAAGCGCAGTTGCCAATGGATTGAAGCTCGACTCCAAGAAAAACACCTGATAGAAGTAGCCAAGCACACCCAAGATGATACCCAGGATGGCGGTACCACCAAAAAGCCCTACATAAAAAGGTCCCACCCAGAAGTCCAGTGGGTCGTGCCCAAAGATCTTCTCGGCGAGTGTTCCACCTTGGCGCTTGTAGCGCGCTTCCATTTCTTCGAACGTATACACGGCGGCGCGTGGGCCTGCGCCTGTCGTGCTCGCTGCAGCCATTGAAGCGCGATACTCACCATCGGGTTGCAACAGTGGCGTTTGTGGCGCATCAGACATCGCAGACACTCACTTTCAAGCATGTGGTGGATCGCGAACTGAGATGCCTGCGTCCTCACCACGGGCTATTCCAATAATGAAACTAACGAAATGCGCGGGTCGAACGGGTGTGCTCGACCCGCGCGGTTTTTCCGCAAAGGGGAAAAACGTTCGGATTACTTACCGAGTGCGCCGAAGACCGAGCTGTAGTTGGCTGAGCTCAGCACCACGAAGTGGTTCAACAGAGCCATCACTACACCCAAAAGGGTAACTACGACAACAGCGGACCGGAATTCAATAGGTCGGTTTGACATATGCTTCCCTCGTTTCTGCACAGTGGGTATGAGCTACCTCATCACGCCTCTGGCGATTAATAGTCTAGGAGAACCAGGGCTTCCATGCCCACACCAAAATGTGTGCAACCACTGCGATCGCCAAGAAACCATACATGGACTTGACGACGATGCCGTGTACCATCCACTCTTCGTTGGTGAACAGTGACTTCCATTGTGACGGAACCAAATCGTTTTGATTTGCCATTGTTGTCACCCCCTCCCTTGCGTTGCTCGTTGCGGTCTGCCCGCATGCGTTGTCCTGCACTCCCGAATCTCCGAGTTTCCGTGATGTCAAGAGTTATTTGCTGGACTTGCATGATTATATGTTCGCAGCTTTGCCCCAGTCAACCACAAAATTCTACATATATCGTCATATTTGGCTATACAAATGATGTACATAGCGGCTTTTTGGACCAATCTGTAGTATCTACTTCTTATTTTCGCT
>JBFYTT010000186.1:0-3369 GCA_041300425.1 Roseiflexaceae bacterium | reverse complement strand
CCCCCCAAGTTGGCAGCATACGTCACGTCGCGTGCGAGCCGGTCGAGTGCTTGCGCAATACCCACGGGATCTGGTGGACACACGATGCCGTTGTGTCCATCACGTACGAATTCGAGAGTCCCACCGGAGTCGCTACAGGTTACTACCGCTTTCGATGCACGCATCGCTTGGACCGTTGTAAAGCCATAATCTTCGTCAATAGGGGCATAGTATACAGCCCGTGCGTGGGCATACAAATCCATCAATTCTGCGGTACTCACAAACCCTTTTAACTCCACCCGGTCAGTCAATCCCAATTGCGCCACGAGTGCCGTGAGCGCATCCCGCTCTGGTCCGGTACTCGTCAATACAATGCGGAACGGGACCTGCATCAGCGCCGCCGCACGAACAAGCAAATCCAGCCGCTTGGCTGCATCCAAACGTGCATCCGACAAAATGTACGTCCCGTACGTCTCATGCCGGAGGTGTTCGGCATACGCACTCGGAGGGTAGAGCGGTTGCGCCTGCGCATAGTTGTATCGCTTTGCGCGGTGTGCGACGTTTGCCGAAATAGCAAACAACCCGTGTGCCTCTGCAAACGCGGCGCTGTCTGCTTGTATGATGGCGTCACGAATCTCGCGGTCAGTGCTCGTATTCACAAAATCCGAAAAACTCCCACCATACCAGTCATATGCCTGCCGATGCTGATGCACAAGCCAGATGACTTTTCGTTTATGATTGACATAATAAGAAGGAAATTTGGTCGCGATGACAAGGTCAACCGGCACACCATCGACTTCGTTGAGGTCGATCATCCGCCACGCGAGTATGCTATCGAGCAAATGCTGATGCGGTTGCCACCGATACGGCAAGCTGACGATATCGACGACGTGGCCGCGGCTCCGCAACGCATCACGCAGACCTTCGACGAGCAGTTCAGCGCCGCCCCGGACAAAAGGTACTTGTGCTGTGCAGATGATGATGCGCATAGTTGCTACGTACCCATCACTGCGGCCACGACACGTGCCGCCACATCGGGCCAGCGGCAATGTGTGTGGACATACGATTGTCCAGACGCCCCGAAAGCTGTGGCGACCGCTGGGTGTTCGAGGAGGATGTCGAGGGCAGCGGCGAAGCTAGCGAAGTCACCGAAATCGAGGCCACCGTGTGCTTCGGCAACCGCGCCTGCCGTCACCGCACAGGTACGATTGACCAATGCAGGTCGACCTTGGAGCCATGCTTCCATCAAGACAAAGGCAAAACTTTCTTGGGTGCCCGCATGGACAAAGACGTCCGCCGCTGCAAACGCGTTTGCTTTGTCTTGTTCGGACAAGAACCCAACATCACGGACAAACACCTGCTGATACGAGGTGAGCTCGATTGGGTCACGGCCTGACAACACAAGGGTGACGAGTCGACCGCGCCGCAAAATGTATTCTTGGACGTACCGGATAAGCAATGGGACGTTTTTGGTGACATCGCGTCGCCCTGCAAAAAAGAGCATCGGTGTGGTGATGTTGTAATCGGCACGGAACGCTGCGCCATCACCCGATACCGTCAAATCAATCCCCAATCGTGACAGGACTACGCGTTCCGGAGGGAGGTCATAGTGACGCACCAAAAAATCACGTTCTTGGGAGCTATTGGCAAGCAACGTTTGGGCATGTTGGATTTGCCAGCGTGACAGGGTATGGTACGCATACGGTTCGTCGTGCATGCACGGCAATAGATAGGTTTGTTCGGGCACCAGCATGCCCCCCCAGACGCTGATGGGTAACGGGTAGGGCACAAAGATGTAGCGACGATCTGCTGCTTGGTCGATGAGTGCCGCCAGTAAATCATCCGAGTGGACCAACGTCGAAAGCACCCGCAGTTCGCGCCGGGGCGGATTGAGTTGTTTGAGCGTACGTTGCACCAACGGATGTCGGGCAGCGACGGTGGGCAGTGCACTGTCTTCGAGTTCTGGGCTGACGCCGAAGCGTACTACGGGCACCCCTTCGTCGATGCTCGCTCCGACCGGGTAATGTGGCACGCGCGGCGCAAATGCGTCGCGGGCAGTCGTGGTCCAGACCTCGACGGGGTGTCCGAGTGCATGAATGGATTGAGCCAAGCGCCGCGCAGCTACCTCGGCACCGCCGGCAGTGTCTGGACCGAACCACGTACTGACAATGGTGAGTTTAGGCGTCATGGCGGGTACGAATGTGATCGAGCGGTTGTGCGACACGCAACGCCACCATATATGTGGCCATATGAACGAGACTGAGGTGAAGTGCGCGGTTACATGTGTTCATGTGTTGTGTGACTGGGTTGATGTACCACTGTAGCAACCGTCGTTGTAGCTTGTGGACGAAATTGGCGACATGATCGCGCGGTCGGTCGACGGGAAGCGGCCAATGTGCATGTACTTTGGCAATGTGTGCCCGCTGTGCTTCATCGACGCGCAGGTCGTTTTCCCACATGTCGAAATGGGGTTCGTTGGCTGCACGGTCTGCTTGTGCCTGCGCTGCTGTTTCGGCAGTGATGGCGCGATCGCTTGTCGGGGGCATCGGTGGTATCTGTGGCGGCGGTGGGAGTGCCGCGGTTTGCTCTGCAAAGACGTCAATCATCAGCCGCATTGCGCGGAGGGTGGCGTCATTGAATGCGTTCTGTTGCTCGACGATAGGGTTAATATACCAGCGCAACAAGCGGCGGGTGATTTTTTGTAGGGCTGCCACCACACGACCCACGAAGCCAACTCCTTGGATGGGCCAATGCGCGCTGATGACGCGTGTCAGCTCGACTTCATGCAGTGCTTCGTGGAGGACGCGTAGTTCCTCGCGTGTCAGCGCACTGGTACTCCCCGATTGGGTTGCGCTGGTGTGAATACGGCGCTGGAGTTCAGCCAAGAGCGCTGCCACATCAATATCGGTGTGTGCCGGCTGCGTCATACATACCTCATGAACTGATTATTGAGCGTCATTGTAGCATAGCGCTTTGCGGGACCGCGTGGTGTCGAATGCTGCGGTGTATAATGCCGTATCGGCAGATACGAATGAGGAAATCACGCATGCGTGTTTTGTTGCTCGGGAGTGGTGGACGTGAACACGCGTTGGCGCGGGCGATTTCTGCTTCTCCGTTTTTGGATCAGTTGACCATTGCCCCAGGGAATCCGGGGATGGCCGACTTGGGGACGTTGCTCCATGCGCCAACCATTACCGATGTGCTGGCATGGATCAGCACCAACCCGGTCGATTTGGTCGTCATTGGCCCCGAAGCGCCGCTGGCTGCAGGTTGGGCAGATGCGATCCGTGCTGCTGGGGTGGCGGTGTTTGGTCCATCGCAACGAGCCGCGCGCCTCGAGAGTAGCAAGTCTTTCGCCAAAAGCGTCATGCAACATGTACAGGTGCCGAC
>JBFYTT010000108.1:0-4511 GCA_041300425.1 Roseiflexaceae bacterium | reverse complement strand
TTGGTCGGCACTCAGACCGTCCCAGAACAGATATGTATTCTGCATTGTTTATTCCTCTGGCCACGCACAGAGTGCGTCGATTGCGGCTGCGCTGCCATCACGCAACCATCCGTCGAGTTGTGCTTGGTCTTTGAGCTGTTGGCCACGAGCCCGCGAGACATGAAAAAACGCCGAATGGGCACCTGGCAGTGCAGTCATGTCCCCCCACAGCTTTTCGAACTGTGCGACAGGGTACACATCTTCTTGGCCATTGCCCCAGCGCTTTTTGACATCCTTGATGGTGACGTACGTCGGCATCCGTTGCGCCATGGCACGAACAGCATCTGACACGCGGTCAGGGCGTGCGTGTATGTCGTCTCGACACAACTCGAAGATGGCCAACAGCTGATCGATGTCGATCCAATTGGTGAGCGTATTGTAATAACGCAATTGGAATTCGGCTTCGATACGCGGCATAGCCAAACCTTCGACGAGCCGAACATGATTGTCTACGCGCGCCAAACCACCACCGCGATCATCGAGTCTGCGTGCGATCACTTCAAACGAAAGCGCCCGGTTTTGCTGAATATGTACTCCCAACATACCGGGGTCAAGAGATGCACCGAGGGTATCAATGTTGTGCAGCATCAGGTATTTGATGTTCGGGGAGTTGCGCAACAGTTCTGCAAATACACCATTGCGAAACATGTTTGGGAGTTCGAACCAATGGCCAATAGGGTGCATACACTGTAATGGCGTGTTGTCGGTGTAATCAGCTCCTTCACCCGTTTCACGTGCCCATTCAAGCAATGCGTTGTGGACACTCTCGCGCATTTTCTGGGCTTGGACGTCGAGGAGCTGGTGCGGGGTTTCTTCCCATGCGAAATGGAGGTCCCGCGTCATCGGAACAAACCGTTGACCAACGGACCGCCCGTGCGACAACATCACCTCACCGGGGTATGCAAACGCACGACCATCCACCATGTTGCGGCTGAATGCAGATTGTAACGGGCGATGGGTCAGATAGCTGGTGGTGAATACATGCGTCGGGGAATTGCCATATGATTGGCCAGACTTGCGGCTTTTTGCAATGTGGACATCAACGAATGTACGGTGACGACCTGCAAATTGCGCAAACGGGTGCAATGGCTTCACAACACCTGCGCCTTGCGTCCAGCGGCTACCTGCTCCTCCTGCCAACGTCACCACTGCGACTTCGCCCGAACGCAGCGCTTGTTCACCGAGGCGGATTGCCTCAGATGTTATGAATCCTGTTGCAGACACCACATCGGTAGACAACACATCACGAATCGACGCACTCGCCGGGAGCCGATTCTGCAACAACCCAATACGGCCTGATTGCATATCACCACGGATTTGCTCATGGAGCTCACGATCAAACCCATGCGCCACGAGGCCATCGCTCAGCGAGGTGCCATACGACGACGCTGTGTTCACATGTGGCAACATCTGATCAAACAGCATCGGGACGACACGGGCGAGTTCTGGTCGAGTCAAACACGCAGCCCCGAAGCGGTCGAGTTCGAGTCGGCGTGTTGGATTGATCTGCTTGGGGTCAGTGCGCAACAACCGCGGCATATGCAGCGCATAGTACCCTGTTGGCAACAAATGCGTGTGCGTGGTGCAGAGGGTAGACCACGTCCCGCGTTCGTTTACCGCAAAATCATAGACGACCGGCTTCATGGCAAACGGTAGGGCATCTTGGAGTGCTGCGCGCTCTGCGTCCATGATTTCTTGTAGGGCACGCTGTGCGTCTGCTTTGACCGCCGGATCAACGATGAAACCCATGCCACCACCCGACATGCCACCGAGCATCCAGAAGCCCCAAAAGGCATCGCCGAAGCGTGCGCGTACGGCGCGAATCAGGCCTTCGGTGTAGCGTGTCGTAGCCCACGGAATAATCGTCTGAATGGGTCCATAAAAGTTTCGGGTCGTTATTGCACCGAGGGCGCGAATATCCCCTGCAGCAAGTGCAGCGCGTACTTCCTCCATGTAGCGGATGGCGTCTTGACGAGCACCCCACTCAGCCGCCTCGCGCAGCAAATATTTCTCGGTGACCATTTCGAGGATCGGACCGACATTTTGTGCCATGCCGCCATGCACAAGAACGAGGCTGTTTTGGAGTTTTTGGCGGGTCTGCGTCGACACCACGGTCGTATCGAGAATCACATGCTGGGGCAGCAGCCTGCCGCGGCTAATCCCGTACTCTGGGTCATCAGGGCCTGCTTCGGCACCATGGATGAACTTAATCCCGGGCCACACCCCACCTGAGTCTTGCCAGCCACCGCCGGATCCAGCAAGCCATTCGCCCAGAATCGCACGAGCAGCAACCAAACGCCGTTCTTCTTCGGCCAGGCTACCTGTCAGCGAGGCGGTTTGCCCGGTCGCACGCATACAGACACTAATCAACGCTGCCAGGAGATTGGTCGATACAGCCAATCGAGACCCTTTGGGGATGTCGTTCACTGACGAAATCAATTCGAGACCGTTCCCTGCTCCGACGAGTTTCGCGAGCAAATCCGCAAGCGATGTATTGGAATGCTCCATCCCGGGGGGGACAATACCAGCGGCAATCACTGCGGCTTTGAGCAACCCGAGGTAATCCCGACCGAAGTCGAATACTTCAGCAACATTGGTTATATCGGCAGTACTCCCGAGATCCACACTCGTCAGCCGCAATACTGGCTCATCGATGACCCGCACATATGCTTCTACTGGCGGTTTGGGTGTGGTATCGCGGGTGTGGACCCCGAGGTCGACCGAGATATTGAGCACCTGTGCGCCTGCAGGATAATCCATCCCCAAAAAGAAGATATCGCTCCATGCACTATGTGAAAGGTCCATACGCACCGGAGTCGACTCAAACACAAACGGAAAAAGCCCGTCAGCATCGCGTTCACGCAACTCTGACCGGATGCGAAGCGGAAAGTCCGCGGGGTGGCCCATGCGGAACATCCACTGATTTCCTCGTACCGCGCGGACACTCTGGCGTACCTGATCAGCAAGGGTTTGAAATGCCAGCTGATGGTATGTTTGGGCGAGTGCACTGGATAATGCATCAGATGGCTGCATACGAAACCCAGCCAGAAACACATGAATCGCTTCTTCAAAACGGCGGTTCAACAAATGCAGATAGCCTTCGTATGGGATTGTGTGCGCCTCGGCTGCATCATAGTGCGGGGGCAGGATAAAACGATGAATCGCATACAAAAAAAACAACGCGCGGACGCGAAAGTAGAGATTCGTCTGTTCATGACGAAAAACTTCGAGGGCTTCTATTTCTGCGACGAGCTGGGTCACGGTCATGGCAGAGCATACCGCTGTCAGGGCGCGATTGCGCTCCGATTCTTGGGTGCTCGTGATGATGTTGCAGAGCTGTGACACATCCACTCCTTAGTCGATACGGCGGTGAAGCAACAACTCGGCGATTGTAGCGAGTACTTCTTCGCGGTCTCTCCCGTTTAAGCCGAGTGCGAGTTGTGCCGCCAACAACCCATATGGGGCGCCGGTGTCATACCGCTTCCCCAACTCAGCAACTGCGAGGTAGCGTTCGTGTCGAGCAAGCGCGTCGAGCGCAGGTGAAAGTTGGAGTAGCGCAGTTGGGCTACGCTGTTCTTCTGCGGCGAGGAGCGAAAAAATCGTCGGAGTAAGCACATGCATGCCAAAGAAACAGAGATAATGACCGACCCGTAATCCCGGCACCAACAAATGTTGCTCCGCGGTAGTCGGCGTTGGCTTCTCGATAACCCGATCGACGGTGTAATGCTGGGGTTTACCTGCAACTGGGCGACCACCGATAACACCGACATACGGCAGCACATGCTCACGCGATGCTTGTACCGCAGACACCGCACACGACTCGGCTGTAGCGATATCGATGATTTGCTGGGCACACCCACGGTTCTGACTACTAATGTAAATATGATCACCGACCAGATGCAAAAACGGTTCATCGTGCATGGCATCACGTGCAATCATCACCGCATGGCCATAACCACGAGGCTCGGTCTGTTCAATAAACTGAACAAATTGCGCCTCACCCGGTAATGCCGCTACATATGATTCTGCGCTGCCAGGGGCAACCACGACAACAATATGCTCGATACCCGCCTGGCGTGCCTCGGCTACGATGATTTGCAACACGGTTTTGGGGCTACCATCGCGATCAACGAGGCGTTGGAGAGGGAGTGTTTTTTGTGAAGGTGACGCTGCAGTGATAAGAGCGCGGGTGATACGCACAGGGACCTCTCTTTCTGACTTGTTGATTATATCAAATCGGTCTGCGCATATGCGTGCCGTGGTGCGAAGCTCTGCGTGTTCACGACGCAGATGATTCTTGACGGAGCAACCGTGTCACTCTATACTAAAACGGCTTGGCAGAGGTGCCACGGTATGCACTGCGTACCGCCGTGGTTGAGGAGTAACGAATGCGACCATCGTTCGCACAATTTTCGGGTCCGAATGCGGCATATCTGCTCGAACAGTACGAACTCTACGTACAAGACCCCGAT
>JBFYTT010000183.1:0-2969 GCA_041300425.1 Roseiflexaceae bacterium | reverse complement strand
GGATTTGTCGATTTTTCACTGCATCATGCGAAAACGGCGTGCGCACGCACTGCCGTGAACAACCAGGGGAGACATACCCCGCTGTGCGGGGCATGACGACCTCGCCCGTTGATGCACATGCGCAGCATCCGTGCGTGGTATGGGCTAGGCGGGCGAGGACGGGATATGCAGGCGAGGAATGGGAGATGGCGGGCGAGGTATACCTCGCCCCTGTACGTCGTTGCATGACCGCGGTCAATTAGGGGCGACGTACCCCGCTGTGCGGGGCATGACGACGTCGCCCGCAAATACACATGGCGGGCGAGGAATGGGAGAAGGCGGGCGAGGTAGGGGAGATGGCCGGCGAGGAATGGGGAGATGACGGGCGAGGTATACCTCGCCCCTAGGTGAATCACATCAACCAGTTGTATGCCTGATGATACAGCGTTCGACGGACAATCCCACGAAAGAAAAAATCATATCTGGAACGTATGCCTTCGTAGCGGTTCTGATCTCTGATCTCTACTAATTCCTAATTCCAAATTCTTAATTCATAATTCCTACCTACCACTGCTGGTGCACTCTGCCCACGATGTATTTGAGGTAGCGTCCTTCGGGGAAATGTGCCGGCACCGGGTGATCGAGCGCATGGCCAGCCTCGTGCAACATCTGCACCGCCATCCCGCAATCGCTGGCAGCGCTGGCTACCATGGTGCGGAAGTCTTCGGGGCTCACCTGACTGGTACAGCTTGCCGTGACCAGCAACCCATTGGGCGTCAAGCATTTCATCGCCAACGCATTCAGGCGGGTATATGCCACAATCGCTGCTTCGCGTTGGGTGCGGGTCCGGGCGAAGCTGGGTGGATCAAGGATGATGACGTCATATTTTCGACCATCGCCGGTCATCTTTTGCAGCAAATCAAAGCAATCCGTCGTCACGAACTGGTGGCGTTCGGCGGGGAGATCATTGAGGGCTATATTGCGCTCTGCTGCCTCGGCCAAGCCACGTCCGATATCGGCACTGACCACCTTACGTGCGCCGCCACGCAGGGCATAGAGCGAAAAAGCACCGGTATACGAAAAGCAGTTGAGCACGGTTTTGTCGGCCACCCAGTGCATGAGCGAATGTCGGTTTTCGCGGTGGTCGAGGAACAGTCCGGTCTTTTGGCCTACCTGTGGGTCCACCACAAAACGCAACCCGGCGTGTTCGGTCACGAAGAGCTCACCGGCGGGCATCGTACCCCACAGCAGCGCGCGGCGTTGTTCGCCCGGGGTGTCTTCGTCGCGACTTTTGCTCCCCAAAATCGCCTGCAACTCAGGATTTGCAGCCACCAACGCGGGGATGAGCAACGGCATCAGCTGGCCGGGACCAGCGCCATAGCTCTGTACGACTGCGACCGGCCCGTACACGTCGACGGTCAGTCCCGGCAACCCATCACCCTCGCCGAACAACCAACGGTAGGCAGTGACACCCTGTCGGCGCAACAACGACCGGCCGTTCCAGGCAGCCAGCACGCGCTGCGTGATAAGGGCTGCGTCGATGCGATCGTGACTGCTGTAGATGCGTATGGCAATGGCCCCGGCGGCGTCCCACAGGCCTATCCCACGCCAGCCGGCACAGCGCACCACGACCTCGGTGCCGTCCGGGTACCTCACTGCGGGATCGACATGGTTGCGATAGACCCACGGATGACCGCTCCGGAGCGTGTCGCGCAGGTGGCGGGGCAACGTGACTTCGGGTCGCGCCATGGTGGTATTCCTTCTCCGCATACATATGGTGGCAATACATGCATCACCCACCCGATGCACGTCCCTGTGGAACGGCGCCGGGTGGGCGTTGCAACGGTTATTTGGCTTCGTGTGACTTGTGATTGCCGTAGGTCGGGCGGACCAGACCCTGCGGGGCTGCCCACTTCACGCCGTTGCCGATGACCAAACGGACGTTCTTGTCGAAGTACGTCGGGTACGACTCGTGCCCAGGGCGGAAGTAGAAGACTTTGCCATTGCCACGATGATAGCAGCACCCACTGCGGAACACTTCGCCGCCGGTGAACCAGCTGACCATCACCAAATTGTCGGGTGCGGGGATGTCGAAGCGCTCGCCGTACATCTCTTCGGGCAGCTCGAAGTGCTGTGGCACGTTCGCTGCAATCGGGTGACTCGGCTCGATGACCCAGACCCGCTCGATGTCGTCTGACTCGCGCCATTTGAGGTCACAGGTCGTGCCCATCAACGACTTGAAGATTTTGGAGAAGTGGCCTGAATGCAACACAACCAAGCCCATACCACGCTCGACGACGTGCTTCTTGACGCGGGCGACGACAGCGTCATCGACCTTCTCGTGGGCGGCGTGCCCCCACCAGACCAACACGTCGGTGTCGGCCAACACTGCCTCGCTCAAGCCATGCTCGGGCTCCGGCAAGGTGGCAGTCTTGACGGTCATCGTCCCGTCATAGGCCTTCAACCCTTCGGCGATCGCGCCATGGATGCCCGTTGGGTAGATTTTGCCGGCGGGATGCCCTGCCTCATGCTCATGGACAAATTCGTTCCATACGACTACACGCGTCATGGTGGTACTCCTCTCGTTGTCTACCGTGCCTTCTCAACTATACCACCAAGCACCGCGGCCCCCGTGATGGAGCCGCGTCTGTCTGCACGCCCCGGCAGATGCACCATAGAACAATCGATATGTGCCTGTGCAGACAGCCGGAAGATATGCTTTTGGGTCGAATTTGCTTTACAGTGTGACGATGTTTTTTCTTTTCTATAAAGCAAAAAAACATACATGTGTTCAACGTATGTCGTCTATCTGCAGACCAAACGCTGTAAGCGTTTGCCTGATCTCTGATCAGACGATGGTACAATTGCATAGACAAAAATAGTGCGGTGCGTGTGCAAATGATTCTACAGAACGCTGATATCCCACAAATCATGGCACAACTCGACTGCGCCGGAGCAGATCTCCCAGCGGAGTTGGTCTCACATATCGA
>JBFYTT010000036.1:0-6841 GCA_041300425.1 Roseiflexaceae bacterium | reverse complement strand
GGCTGCGCTGGCAGTTGCTGCCATTGGTGCGTTGTTTGGACCAGAGTTGGTTGCAAACCATCGCTTTGTCAGCTGCATCGCCCGCTTATTGGCGGGGTCGGGCTGCCGAGCGGCGGTGGGTGGGATCGCGCTCTGGCTGTCTCATCAGGGGATGGAGCATGCCGACAGTTTTGCGATACGTCTCGATCGCCCCGGCATGTTCGCCGATGCGGCCTTGACGACCGTCCCTATCCCATCACGGATCGGACTCAAAACCGAACAAGCCCATCACGATGCACCCGATAGCACATTGTTTGCCGCCTGGATGACCGCTCGTTCGGCAGAGGTGATTACCATGATTGACGCTATCCAGCGCAACGATTGGCAATACCTCGGTCGCATGGCCGAGATAGACAGCATGCGCTTGCACGGTATCACCATGTCGGGCGGCGACGACTACAAAATCATCGGCTGGGAATCCGAGAATATCGCGTTGTTCCGCATGTGTAATGACTTGCGCGCACGCGGGATCCCTGTCTATTGCTCGACCGATACGGGTCCGACCGCTGTGTTCATGCACCGTCAATCCGATGCAGATGCGGTACGCACGGCGATACAAGCGTTGTTCCCCGACATCGACATAATCCCCGGCGTCGTTGCTGGGCCAGCCGAGCTCATCGACGTATCGACCGCACGCGCACTCATCGCCCAATAATCCGTCCCGCACGCAGGAGCAGCACCCATGACGACCGACTACGCCAACGACATTCTTGCCCAGCCAGCCCTTTTGAACAGCGCATTACAGACGCATTTGGCGGCTGGCAGTCAGACACAAGCGGCCGCCGCACTGGTACGCGCCGCACGCGGTAAGCGCATCATTCTGACCGGTATGGGGAGTTCGTTTTATTCAGCCTATCCGGCAATGCTGACGTTGTTGGCAGCTGGGTATGCAGTCCAGCATATCGAGTTATCCGAACTGTTGCACTTTGGTGCGGCGGCTTTGACGGCGGACTCGGTGCTGATTCTCATTTCGCAATCCGGCGAGACCATCGAAGCAGTCCGTCTGCTGCAAAACGTCAAGCCGAAATCGACCATCATCGCGGTCACCAACAACCCCAACGGCACCTTGGCCAAAGCTGCCCATGCCGTGGTACCGCATTTGGCCGGTGCCGAGCGCGCGGTAGCGACCAAAACCTACACAACGTCGTTGGTGGCACTCGGGGTGTTGGTACGCCTCGTGGTGGGCGAGTCGAGCGAGCAGATTCAACAGGCCATCGAGCCTGCATTGACCGCCATGCAAACGCTCAATACAAGCTTTGTTGCGAGCGAACTGCCGGCACTGTGGCGCACCTGGGGAGCTATTACGTTTGTTGGTCGCGGTCCATCCTATGCATCGGCAATGGCGGGTTCGTTGTTGTTCAAAGAGACCGCGCGCATGCCGGCAGATGCACTGAGTAGCGCTCAGTTTCGTCACGGTCCGCTCGAAATCGCCGGCCCCAAGCTCCGTGCAATCATCTGTGCTGGTCCGGGATCGACGTTGGGCTTTGATGTGCGTCTGGCCGACGAACTGCATGCCTATGGCAGCGCGGTGTGGCTGATTGGTCCCGTCACCGAGCCCAAGCCGTACCCAGTGACGGTCATCCCCACGTTGGACTATGCCCCTCTCGCCGAAATCATTCCGCTCCAGCATGCCGCAGGTGCACTGACGACCGCAATTGGCCTGATACCCGGCGAGTTTGCGCATATTGGCAAAGTAACCGACAGCGAATAAACCGATGCCCAGCAGGAGGGTCCGATGAACGAAGCCATGCTCTACGATGTCCTTTCGCAGCTCTGTGACATCCCCGGCCCTAGTGGTGCCGAAGCAGCAGTGCGTGAATCGCTCATCGAACGCTGGGGTGGATTGGTCCAAGAAATCACCGTGGATCGTGTCGGCAATTTGTTGGTCAAAGTGGGGGGCACGGGACCGAAGGTCGTCATCCAGGCACACATGGACGAAATCGGATTTGTCGTACGCTCCATCACCGATGACGGCTTTTTGTTGTTGGATACCGCGCAAGGGCCACGCCGGGCGTCACCAGATCGGCGCTACTTCATCGGGCAAAATGCGCAGGTCATCGGACGTGATGGGGTGGTCGCAAGCGGGCTTTTTGCTGCAGCGAGTGGCCATGTGATGACCCAATCCCAAGTCGACAAAGCGCATCTCGGCTTTGAAGACATCTTTGTCGATATCGGGGTGAGTAGTCGTGCCGAGGCAATCGGATTGGGGGTGCATGTCGGCGCGCCGGTCATCTGGCATCGTCCGGTGCAACGGATTGGTCGCTTGCTCTCTGGCAAAGCAATGGATGACCGCATGCCGTTGGCACTCATGGATGTCGTGCTCCACAGCGTCGATGTGACAACGTTGGGCTGTGAGCTCTGGTTTGCTGCAACCATTCAAGAAGAAAACGGCTTGCATGGTGCCCGAGCGCTCGCAGTCCGCAGCGACTTCGATATGGTGTTGGCATTAGATGTAGGGTTGACCGGCGATGTGCCGACAGTGGGCATGCGCGAATACGACGCGCGGCTGGGCGGTGGACCGACTTTGGTCCACAAGGATGCCGCCATCCAATACGACCGACGTCTGCTGTGGCATTGTGTGGACTTGGCACAGCGGTCGGGTATCCCCGTGCAGCACGGAGTATATGCCAACTACGGGTCGGATGGTGCCTCGTTTATCGGCGCAGGTATCCCCGCGTTGCTGATTGGCATCCCTACACGCTACACCCACACGGCGTTTGAAGCGGTCGATCCTGCCGATATGTGGGCAACCATCAGACTCCTGCAGGCGTTTATCAGCGAGCCGGCCAAACTCTAAGGAGTCTCGCTTATTTTGACGCTCAGGATGCGTTGGAACGTGACCAACAGCGGCTGAACACTCGACGGTGCGCTCCGATCAGCAAATGTCACCTGATCTGAGCCGCTCAAAATCGTGTGAAAAACCGCACCACTGCTCCCCGTGGGTAGTACATCGTCCAAGCGCATCATCGGTATGTTGGCGGCACGCATTTGGTCGAGTACCAGTGCAAAATCTGCTTGGCTGAGTTGGAATTCATCGGTTGCGTCGCCAATGGTACGGACCACAAACCCATTGGGATCGATTTGGAGATACGCCAGTTGCTGTTGCGTGGCCGTGTTTACACGATATGTCACGACAGGTGTGGGGGCTACCCCGCCGCAACTCGTCAGTACCAGTATTGCAATCAGCAGATATTTCAGGGCGCTCATTGAATTCTCTGAATGACTAATTTGAGTTACCCAACTATACCACAGCGGGTCATCTCCCTGCGATATGAGCGAGAAGGACATCCGATGAATCAGAAGCGTGTCGTGGTATTTGGTGGCGGCGGCGGTGCGAGTATGGTATTGCATGCATTGCCTGAGACGACGCACAAAACTGCCGTTATTGCCGTGACCGATACGGGTCGATCAACCGGCGTTGCCCGTCATGTGGGTGTCAATATGCCTGCGCCTGGTGATATCCGATCGACCATTGCCAGCATGGCGCGTGATCCACAGATGGCGCAGCTTCTGCAGCATCGCTTTGATGGTGCTGGCATTCGTGAACTCGAGGGGATGGCGCTCGGTAATCTCATGTTTGCAGCACTCTTCCGCGAACACGGCAACTTCGCTCAGGCTGTCGCTATCGTTGCACAGATGGCACAATGTGCCGCCACTGTCCTCCCAGTCAGCCAAGACTCGAGTCAACTCTGTGCCCGTTTGATTGATGGCACCGATGTGGTAGGAGAACTGGCGGTACGTACACCTCACAAAGCGGCGATTGCATACTGTCGCCTCGAACCACCGGTACGCGCGCTGCCTGAGGTGCTCGCGGCGATCCGTGAGGCAGACGTAATCGTGATTGGTCCGGGGAGTTTTTATACCACCTTGCATGCCGTGCTCTTGCCTGAGGGTATTCGCGCTGCATTGGCGGCCAGTCAGGCCCAGATCGTGTATGTTGCAAACACCACCACACAGAGCGGGCAAACAGAGCATCTCGACTGCGTCGGCCATGTGTCTCATCTGGTCCATTTGCTCGGGACCGAGGTACTCGATACGGTCATTCTCAACAAAAGCGTTCCATCCGAGGCACAACGCGGACACCTCGGCGCAGAGGGATTGCAGGCATTAACTGCCACTGCCACAGAAATCGCTACCATCGAACAGATGGGAGTCCGAGTCATTGCAGAGCCGTTGACAGAGACAGCGGTCGCGAATCGGCAGTTGTGGAACAAGCAAGATACCCTGCGGCACGATCCTGCACTGCTCCGTGAGGTATTCGCGCAATTGCTGACCTGATACAATCATGACATACGACAAAGGAGTCTTTATGCAAGCAAATTATCAACCATTGACGACGTTCATCGAGTATCCGCCCGCAATCATGCAAGAAAAAGCCGCGACCTTTCGCGCGGACATGCAACGACGGCGTTCAGTGCGATCTTTTTCGGATAGACCGGTGCCACGCACGATTATTGAAGATGTACTCCTCACTGCGGGATCTGCGCCATGCGGTGCAAATCAGCAACCGTGGCATTTCTGTGCAATCAGTAGCCCCAGCATGAAACACGCAATCCGGAGTGCTGCCGAAGTCGAAGAGCAGACCTTCTACAGTGGGCGCGCCCCTACCGAGTGGCTCAATGCGTTAGCACCATTAGGTACCAATGCCAGCAAGCCATTTTTGGATATTGCACCTTGGCTCATCGTCTGCTTCGCCGAGAGTTTTCATCTCAAAGAAGACGGCAGCAAGGGCAAAAACTACTACGTCACCGAGTCGGTCGGCATTGCAGTCGGGATGTTGATCAGCGCCATCCACATGGCTGGGTTAGCCACCCTGACCCACACACCGAGCCCCATGGGGTTCCTCACGGATATTTGTGGGCGTGCGGACAACGAGCGTGCGTTTTTGTTGCTTCCAGTGGGATACCCTGCCGACGACTGCACGGTCCCGGTCATCACCAAAAAGTCACTGACCCAGATTGCCACGTTTTTCGAGGATTAGGAGCACTTCCGTTCGTTCTCGCATGGCCGAGGACGAATGTTCGTTGCACGCAACGAGTCAACATGCGCGGATTGCCATAGATGCGCTGACGGTACACCGTCAAAAGAGGAACAACCATGCGTGTCTCGGTTCAGCGTCCCTTCGGCGTGATTGTGCTGTTATCGGTGTGTGTGACGTTGACATTTATCGGGCAAACGATGCCCTATCCGGTGCTCGCCCCGTGGCTTACCGCACAAGGGATGAGCCTTGGTGCGTTGGGCTGGCTCAGTTTTGCGTTTTCGTTGGGCAACTTGATCGGCGCACCGGTTGCTGGTGGACTGGTGGACCGCTGGGGACGTCGTCCGATGCTTTTGATCGGGTTGATGACCATCGTTGTGACCAACGCCGTTGTGCCGTTGTTTGATTCGTTCGAGAGCATCGTCGTCTTGCGGTTCTTGTTGGGGATTGGGAACGCCGGGACGATGCCTGCGGCAATTGCGGTGGCTGCAGATATATCGCCCGAGGCGCATCGTGCCAAATGGATTGGGTTGGTCACCGGAGGCATTTCGGTCGGGCTCATCATAGGCCCAACGGTCGGGGGTATCCTCTATGACGCGATGGGCTTTGCGGCGCCGTTTTATCTTTCTGCCGTGACTGCGTTGGTGGCATTTGGATTAGTCGTTGTGCGCGTGCCCGAGACACGGATTGCAACGCTGACACACCAAAATCAGGAGCACATCGGTATGCTGGATGTGCTCCGCAACCCGCCACGGCCGTTGACGATTTTGGCGTTGCTGTTGTGGGTTGACTTCCTCTGGGTCTTTTCATGGGTGGCGACCGAGCCTGCGATGCTCAAGCATCTCTATGGCGATTTGGCCTATACGGCCACGATGTTTGGGACATCGGTCGGGGTGTTTGGGGCTGCGACTGCACTCGTCTCGATGGTGGCTGGTGGCTTGAGCGATCGCTACGGCCGGTTCACCATGATTGCAATCGGGCTATTGTTGAACATCAGTTGGTATCTCGGAGTGGCATATCTCACCGATTACCCGCTGATGCTCGGGGCCTCCATTGTATCGGGCGTGGGTGCTGGATTGGTGACCCCTGCGTTGAGTGCTGCATATATCGACATGACCGACCCGAACCACCGCGGCCGGGTAGCGGCGCTCAAAGAAATGATTATCTCGATTGGCGGGATGGGTGGGCCGCTCTTTTCGGTATATATGACCGAACGCATTGCCCCAGCGCAGCTCATGGTTGCTGCTGCAGTAATCATTGCCGTCACGGGAGTGGGCGCGGCAGGTTTTGCGCTACAGCGTCGTGGCTTGCATCGCATGAATGTATCGTCGGCGAAAAAGGATTAGAGGACACATGCGTCGGACGTATTCGACATTTACGGTAATCGTGTTGCTTTCTTTCTGTGTGATGATGATGTTCATCGGGCACACAATGCCGTATCCGCTGATGGCACCCTGGCTGAAAGAGCTGGGTTTGGGGATGGGTTCACTCGGCTGGGTCAGTCTGAGTTTCTCGATTGGTAATCTGGTTGGGGCACCCTTTGCAGGGACGCTCGTCGATCGCTGGGGGAGACGCCCCATGCTGATCATCGGATTGCTGTCAATGGTGGTCATCAATGCGATTGCGCCATTACTCGATTCGTTTGTATGGTTCGTCATTTTGCGTGGGGTATTGGGCATCGGCAATGCCGGCATTATGCCCGCTGCCTTGGCAGCTGCAGCCGATATTACCCCGCCTGCGCAGCGTGGCAGATGGTTGGGCTTGGTGGGCGGTGGGGTCAGTATCGGGACCATTTTTGGGCCGACCGTCGGTGGGGTCTTGTAT
>JBFYTT010000404.1:0-2830 GCA_041300425.1 Roseiflexaceae bacterium | reverse complement strand
AGCTGCTTTCGCAAACACCCGCAACCCGATCCAGCCTGCCAACAGCAACACACTCGCGAGCGGCATGATGGGGAACGACCGTGGCCGTGTCGGCACCAACGGCGCTGCCTGCGATAAGGACTCTGTCACCGGGTCCAGCGTGGGTGCGTGCGGGGTCATTGTGGGCTGCACCGTCTTGGTCGGTGGCATGGCGTTTTGGATAGCCAGTTGCGGGCTCGGTGCGATCCGCCGTGTCGCCACCGGTTGCGTCGCTGTGGCCGACTGCATGTCGGGTGTCTGTGCATTGGCAGCGCGGGTCTGCCGTGCGACGCGGCTCTGTGTTGCGCTGCGTGTCGCTGATGCAGTCTTGGTGCGAGACAACGTTTTGGTGGCTGCGGGTGTTTTGGTGCGCGTTTTGGTACGTGACGCGGTTTTGGTCCTACTCGGTGTACGCGTGGTCGAGGGTGTTCTGGTGAGGCTCGGTGTGCGCGTGGTCGAGGGTGTTTTGGTGTGGCTGGGTGTGCGCGTGGTCGAGGGTGTTTTGGTGTGGCTTGGTGTGCGCGTCACTGACGGTGTTTTGGTGAGGCTCGGGGTGCGCGTCACAGACGGTGTTTTGGTCGGACTGCTGGTCTGGGTCTGCGATGCGGTGGTGGTCGGCGAAGGAACGGCGGTGTCACTGGGTGTCAGCGTGGGCACGGGTACTGTTTCGCTGGGGGGTGATACGAGGGTAGCAGTGGCTGTCGATGCTGCCGTTGCAGCAGCGGTCGGTTGAGGAGTGTCGCTTTCTTCTCCGACGATGGTGACAACGGGCAGGTTCGGGGTGTGGGTCGGAGTCGGGGGTATGGTCGGCATGGAGGGAGTGGCAGTTTCGGTGGTCGTGACGACCAGCAGTGCGTTGCTCGCACCGGGGGATGGGGCAGATTTGAGCCATTCTGCGGCGCCGTCGCTCCGCCGGGCATAGCTCTCGGTGCTCCGCATTGCGCCGAAGGCTACCGCGTCGATGATCATTCCAGCGGGGTCGATGAGGGTGACGCTGTCGCCGGTATTGTTGAGGATGGCGCTCGTCAATGAGACAACCAGATACCCACCAGCGGGGACGACGCTCCCAGCTGCAATAGTGGTCTGTGTGCCGCCGGGGGTGTCGTCGTCGATGCGCCAGCCACTCACGTCGATCGCGGTGTCACTGGGGTTGTAGAGTTCTACCCATTCGGGGCCGCTCGACGGCGCAGGCATGACCTCGTTGATGAGGATGGTAAGTGACAGGACCAGGGCAAGCATGGCGCACTCCTTTTCTGCTCTTTCTATGAATACCGTTAGAACTGCACAAAAAGGTACGGGGAGCCATGCGAGGGCAACTGATTGTGGTAAAATACCGTCAATGCACCGCTGTCTAATGCGGTAAATGAACACAACGAAACGAGGCTCCCATGCATACGCGCGTCGCCATCATCGGGTCGGGACCAGCAGGATTGACCGCTGCACTCTACGCTGCCCGGGCAAGCCTGGCACCACTGGTCATCCGTGGCTTACAGCCCGGTGGACTCATTGCGACGACCAGCGAGGTCGAGAACTATCCCGGCTTTGTCCACGGCATTGGCGGATTCGAACTGGCAGACAACATCGAACAGCAGGCCAAACGCTTCGGTGCCGAGTATCGCGACACATTGATTACCTCCATCGACGCCTCGGAACGGCCCTTCAAACTGCATACCGACGACGGCGACATCATCACTGCCGACACCGTTATCGTGTCGACCGGTGCCTCGCCCAAGAAGTTGAATGTCCCCGGCGAAGACAAACTGGCCAACCGCGGCGTGTCGTATTGTGCAACCTGCGACGGCTTCTTCTTCCGCGACAAGCGCGCGGTCGTGGTGGGCGGCGGCAATAGTGCGTTGGACGAAGGGTTGTTTTTGACCCGATTCGTCACCGAACTGGTGATTGTCCATCGCCGCGATAGTCTGCGCGCCGACCAAGTGTTGCAGGATCGTGCCATGAGCAACCCCAAGGTCCGCTTTGTCTGGGATTCGGCCGTCGAAGAAATCCTGGGCGAGACGAGTGTCACCGGCGTCAAGATTCGCAATCTCAAGACAGGCGCAGTGATGGATCTGGCCACCGAAGGCGTATTCCCCTATATCGGGCACACCCCCAACACCAAGATGTTCAACGATTTGTTGACGTTGGACGAAAACGGCTACATCGTCGCCGACGCACACCAACGCACCAACATCCCCGGTATCTTTGCTGCCGGCGATGTCGTCGACCATGTCTATCGGCAGGCAATCACTGCCGCCGGCGAAGGCTGCAAAGCCGCCATGGAGGCGGTCTGGTATTTGGCTGCCCAAGACTACGCCGACCAACTCAAAGCCAAAGCCAACAACTAGTCGACAAGGAGCACGCCATGGGCATGCAGCGAGAATCGTCTTGGCCGATGGTCACCGTGGCCGACGCCCACGCCGCAGTAGCCCGTGTGAGTGCCATACCGTTGGGTCATGAACGCGTCCCGTCGCATCAGGCGGCTGGGCGCGTTGTTGCGCAGGTCGTCAGTGCCCCTGCCGACATGCCCGCCGAACCACGCGCGACTGTAGACGGCTATGCCATCTGTAGCAGCGATGGCGATACCGCCCGCCAGGTCGTCGGTGAACTCACCGCCGGTGACGGGCAGCAGGTGACCCTGGGGGCTGGGCAGGCGGTGCGCATCATGACCGGTGCGCCGTTACCGGCGGGCGCCGATGCGGCCATCATGGTCGAGCGCACCAGCGAACACGACAGTCTCTTGACCTACACGGGCAGCGTCCGCGCCGGCGACTGTGTCATCCAGCCCGGGAGCGACATGCGCGCCGGCGATGTCATC
>JBFYTT010000385.1:0-4821 GCA_041300425.1 Roseiflexaceae bacterium | reverse complement strand
ATATCATCCACAGCGATGGTCGCGGTGCGCCGATCGCCTTTGAACACAATGCGATGCGACGTGATGACTAACTCCCCACGGGCAACCTCGACCGTCGCCGTTATCGGTACCGATTGCCCTTTGCTGCTCCCGAAGCGGTACGACACTCCCCGCATTATGCGCACGGATACGCCGCGGCTCCCGCCTACCGTCTCACGGCGGATTACTTTTTCTTCATACAGACCAACCTGCTCAACCCAATAGGCGAGTTCGCCTGCACGCAACTGTATCCCGGCGTCGGTCAACGGGGTAATCACGCCACGCGTCAATTCGTACATTTTGCGCTGCAACTTCATGGTGCCGATGAGTTCGCCGACGGTCGTCGACGAAACCTGCGTCAATGCAACGATGTCATTGATGGTTTTCATATCGGTGTCCGTCACCAGCCCATCTGCCTTGGCAAAGACCACGGCATCTGTGAGCACTGCAGTCCCTACCTCACGCACATCATCGGCGCTGAGCCCGTGGGTGGCGACTTCGCTCCGTAGCAGCTGTATTTCGTGGGGGGTCAACACCATATCCGAAATCGCATCGCGGAAAATTGCCCGGAGCGCTTCTTTCCCTTGCGTCCGACGCACAGCGTCCTTCACCGAATCGATGAGCTGTTGAAACATAAAGACCTCATGACGCAATACTGTATGTATGATACCATCCACACTGCAACAAAACTGCGCTGTTGTGCGTCTCTGTGACGAACTATGAAAGGAGTTGTGATGACTACTATTCCTGATGTCACGTTTGATCCGACCAACCCCGACCCACGTTGTGCGTGTATTTTGGTGCTCGACACGTCCGGTTCTATGCATGGCGAGAAAATCGAACAGCTCAATCAGGGTTTGATTGCATTTCGTGATGCCCTGCAGTCTGATTCTGTTGCACAGTCCCGTGTCGAGATTGCGATTGTCACCTTTGGACCGGCACAGCTGACCCAAGACTTTTCTTCCGCTGGTTCCTTCAACCCACCGACGCTTTCTGCGAGTGGCGATACCCCACTCGGAGCCGCTCTGCAACAGAGCCTTGATATGCTCGCCATGCGCAAGCAGTTGTACAAAGACAACGGGACTCCCTATTACCGTCCGTGGGTCTTCCTCATTACTGATGGTGCACCTACAGACGGCGACGCGTGGAAGGCAGCAGCCACACGAATCATCGACGAAGAAAACAAAAAGGGTCTTGCGTTTTTTGCGGTCGGTGTCGAGGGCGCAGATATGGATGTCCTGAAGCAACTGTCTACCCGCGAACCATTGTCACTCGATGGATTGCACTTCCGCGAGATGTTTGTCTGGCTTTCTTCGAGCCTCCAAAAGGTCTCGCAATCACAGCCTGGCACGCAGGTACCGCTCGCACCACCGACGTGGAATCAAGTCTAGTCCACACCGCCGGCGCTCTTCGAGCGCCGGCGGGCTTGCACAAGGAACACTATGAACTGGCGCATCGCCAAGGCATCGATTGTGGGTACCGGCCACGCCCAAACTGCAACACCCTGCCAAGATAGCCATTATGTCATGCACCTGGGCAACCATCTGGTTATTGCGGTGTCAGATGGCCTCGGATCAGCGGCGTTGTCACACGAAGGTTCACGTATCGCCTGTAGCGCTGCAGTCGACGCAATCGCCGAAGCGTATGACGCGCACAACGACTTGCCTCTGATTGCAGGCTCGACAGAGGCGTCGGTCAATCCGCACGTCCGTTACGAAAAAACGCTGACCGATGCATTTGCAGCTGCCCGTGACGCAATTGAACGCGAAGCCGCACGGACCAGCCGGAGCCTCCGTGAGTATGGATGCACGCTGCTTGTCGCAGTTATCTGCGAAGAAGCCTGGTACGGAATGCATGTCGGCGATGGCACGATTGTTGGGTTATTTGCAGACCAATCGGCCAAAACGTTGAGCGTCCCCGAAAACGGTGAGTTCATCAACTCCACGACACCGTTGACCAGCACCGACTACACCACGCACATGCGCTATTCGCATGGGACCGACCGGCTGGCAGGGGTCGCACTATTGTCGGACGGCGTGCAACCGATGTGCATCAATTACAAAACTGGCGCTGCCTATGATGGCTTTTTTCGGCCGCTGCAGATATGGCTCGCAGGGTTGCCTTCGTTGTCCGGGGTAGACCAGGCGCTCGAGCAGTTTCTCGATACGCCCAAAATGCGCCAGAAGAGCGACGACGACATGACGCTGGTGCTGGCCCTGCGTGAACCATAACCAGCCGAGGAGCATACCACGCCATGCAGATTGTCAGCATCAATAGAGGGCTACCACGGCCGCTTGATCAGCAGGATCCATCACGGTTATCTGGCATTTACAAAACTCCCGTAGACGGCCCTGTCGCGATCACGCAGGCAGGCGTTACCGGCGATGTGATAGTCAATACCCGCAATCACGGCGGCATTGACCAAGCCGTCTACGTGTATGGCCGTCCCGATTATGATGCATTTGAACGCGAACTCGGCTACCCGTTGCCCAATGGAATTTTCGGCGAAAATCTCACCATCACAGGTCTGGTGAGTGCAGCGTTTACCATCGGCGACCGGCTCAGTATTGGCGATGTCATGCTCGAGGTCACCGCGCCACGCACCCCGTGTGAATCACTCAATGCACGGATGGGCGATAATCAGTTCGTCAAACGATTTTTTGCCGCCGATCGCCCAGGATTCTACTGCCGCGTGCTTGCTGAGGGTATGATCCAGTCTGGTGATATGGTTGTCCATCAACCGTATTCGCGCGATGGTATTCGCATTGTCGACGCGCACCGCATCATGCGACCCGGTGTGACACACGACACCGACACGATTCGTCGGTTCCTCACCGAACCCATCCATATCCGATTGCGGACATACCTCGAAGCAGAACTCGCGCGTCGTACTGCATAACGGTCGTGCGTACCAGATTGCGCAACCAGCACACACGCGTCGAACAACAAGGTTTTGGCAACATATGCGCATCCTGAGTATCAACATCGGTTCCGAACGTCCCATCGCGAACGGCAAGCACACCGGAACTTCTGGCATATTCAAAAATCCTGTTTCGGGTGTCGTTTCGATCCGTACCGCAGGATTGATGGGAGATACGATTGTCGATACAGACAATCACGGCGGAGTCGATCAAGCGGTGTATCTCTACGGGCAGCCGGATTATACGTGGTGGGAAACCGAACTGGGCAGACCACTCGGTGCCGGCACCTTCGGCGAGAATCTGACCATTGACGGTCTCGTGAGTTGCGATTACAGCATTGGCGACCGCTTCGGCATGGGGACGGTGCTGCTCGAAGTGACTGCTCCACGGATCCCCTGTCAGACGCTCAATGCACGCATGGGGGATGCACAGTTCATACGCAGGTTTCGTGCTGCAGAGCGCCCAGGGCTCTATTGCCGCGTCTTGATACCTGGCGTAGTACAACTCGGGGATGCTGTCACGTATGTGCCGATGCAGGGAGAGAAAATTCCTATTGTCGAGGCGTTTCAGTTTTTCTACGAACGGCACCGGCACGACAGCGCAACGATTCGGAGATTCCTGGCCGCCCCAATCGACGTTCGTACACGGAACGAATTGATGCACGAGTACGAAGCACTCCAATAGTCATTGCTGCGTTATGCGATTCGCCTGTTTGGTCATATCGGGCCTGCGGGATTGCTATACTACAGAGAATCACCGCACAGGGGAACAACCATGGGTATGCTCGACGAAATCCTGACACACAACGCACAGTATGTCGCCACGCGACAGTACGAGTCGTTACAAACGGATAAATTCCCCGACAAAGGGCTTGCGATTCTCGCATGTATGGATGCACGCTTGGTGGAACTATTGCCACAAGCACTCGGGATCCGCAATGGCGATGCCAAACTCATCAAGAACGCCGGCGCGCTCGTCACTGCACCCTGGGGTTCAGTAATGCGGAGCCTCTTGGTCGCGGTGTACGCATTGCGTGCCGAAGAAATCTGCATCATCGCGCACTACGACTGCGGCATGAGTACCATCGACCCAGCCGATATCCTTGCACAGGCACGCCAACGCGGCATATCGTCAGATGTGATCCGTACCCTGCGCGTATCTGGGATTGACTTAGACGGCTTTCTCAAAGGCTTTGCGAATGTCGAAGAAAGTGTCCGCAATACGTGCACCCTCGTGCGTCAACACCCGCTGTTGCCACGTGATGTACCCGTACACGGCCTGATTATTGATCCTTCGACTGGTCGACTCGATACCATCGTCAACGGGTACGCCGTCATGCATGTAGAAAACTCGACAGAAGCATAACGAAATGACACGCTATACCACCCCGTCCAAAACCAACGTGACCACTACCAAGAAGCTCGGCGAGGGCGGCGAAGGTGCGGTCTTTGACGTTGCCGGGCAAAGTGGCCTCGTGGCCAAAATCTACCATCCCCATCGGCTGAACGCATCGCTCGCTGCGAAGGTCACCGCGATGACGCGCAACCCGCCCGAAGATGCTACCCGGGCTTCGTTGAATCACGTTTCGATTGCATGGCCCATTGATGTGCTGTATAGCGGCAAACAATTTGCGGGCTATACAATGCCCAAAATCAAAAAATCAGATGATCTGTATGATCTGCTTCAGCCACAGCAACGCGCCAAGCAGCACGGCTCACTCAATCACCGGCACCTCTACCGGTCCGCGCGCAACCTCGCCCTCGCAATCGATGCCATCCACCAAAAAGGCTACGTGGTAGGCGATGTCAACTTCAAAAACGCGCTCTTCAATGACGATGCACTCATCACTATGGTCGACTGCGATTCGATGCAAGTAACCGAT
>JBFYTT010000382.1:0-2742 GCA_041300425.1 Roseiflexaceae bacterium | reverse complement strand
GCCTCTCCGTGTCTCTGCGAGATCGTGCTCTTCTGTGGGTATGCAGAGTTGACATTTATCGACCAACGGAGTAGTATGCTGACATGCCTTTAAGGCGATCCCGTGAGGTCGCAAAGGGAACAATATGACTAGCCATATCCAACTGCCTCATGGCAGCAGACCACGACAGCGCACACCCAGACGGGTGGTGGCGCTTTTTTTGACGGCGAGGAAGCGATGAACGAACGACAAATCATGGTCGCAGACGAGGTGCGCCGGGCCATTGCCCGTATCGCGCACGAAATCGGCGAGCGCAACAACGGCGTGAGCGACGTGGTGCTGGTGGGCATCTTTCGCCGCGGCATCCCGCTGGCCACGCGCATTGCCAGTGCAGTGCAGTCAATCGAAGGGAAAGCGGTGCCCATCGGTGCGCTCGACATCACGCTCTATCGTGACGACCTCGAGATCCGCGGGCCGTCCAACACCCTGCAACACACCAACATTCCGGTCGACATCACCGGCCGCACGGTTGTATTGGTGGACGATGTGCTCTACACCGGGCGCACCATCCGCGCCGCACTCGATGCACTGACCGACCTCGGTCGGCCAGCACGTATCCAGTTGGCGGTGTTGGTGGATCGCGGCCATCGCGAGCTGCCCATCCGAGCGGATTTTGTGGGCAAAAATGTCCCGACTGCGACGAGTGAAGACGTCGCCGTGCGCCTCAGCGAGGTCGACGGCGGTGACGACAGCGTCGTGATTATACGAGGTGAAGCATGACCGTACCCGCTGTATCGCGCTACGCCCCATGGGGACCGACCAGTGCGCGGCATCGCCGGCATGTGCTGGATCTCGATGACTTCAGCAGTGACGAAATCCTGGCGGTGCTCGATAACGCCGTCAGTATGAAAGAAATCCTCGGCCGGAGCGTGCCGCAGGTACCCATCTTGCGCGGCAAAACCGTCGTCAATATCTTTTATGAAGAGAGCACGCGCACGCGCATGTCGTTCGAGTTGGCAGCCCGCACGCTGTCGGCCTCGGTCAGCAGCATGACGGCCAAAGGCTCGAGCATCGAAAAGGGCGAGTCGCTCATCGACACGATCCGCACTATCCAGGCCCTCGGCGCCGACATCATCGTGATGCGCCACCCTGAGTCAGGCGCGCCGTATCTGGCGGCCCAGCACTTCAAGGGGTCGATTATCAACGCAGGCGATGGCCGGCACGCCCATCCGTCGCAGGCGCTGCTCGATTTGTTCACCATTCGTGAGCGCCTCGGTCAGTTGGCCGGCCTCAACATCGTGATTGTCGGTGACATTATCCACAGCCGCGTGGCCCGCTCGGACATCTGGGGGATGCTCCGCTGCGGCGCCAATGTCACCCTGTGCGGGCCGAGCACGCTCATCGGTGACACGACGATGTGGCAGGCGACCTTCCCCAATCTGCGTATCAGCTATACCCTCGACGATTTGCTGCCCGATACGGATGTGCTGATGGCCCTGCGTATCCAGAAAGAGCGCCAACAGGCAGGTCTGCTCCCGTCGCTACGCGAATACAGCAACGACTACGGGCTGACCCAAGAGCGCCTTGACCGCCTGCCGGCGCACGCCATCGTGATGCACCCCGGACCGATGAACGAGGGCGTCGAAATCATGCCCGAGGCCGCAACGTCGCCACGCTCGGTCATCGAAGCCCAGGTCACCAACGGCGTCGCCGTGCGGATGGCCTTGCTGTATCGCCTGTCGGGCGAACCCACCGCTAGCAATTGATTTTCACACCCTGCCAGAGGAGCACACCATGCCGATATTGATTACCAACGGCCGCATCTTTGACCCCGATACCCGCCAGAGCGAACTGGGCAGTCTGCTAATCGACAACGGCGTCGTGATTGCCCGTTACCAGGGCATATTGCCCACCGACGCCGGGGTGCGCACTGCCACGGGCACCACGGTCATCGACGCCACCGGGCGCATCATCAGCCCCGGCCTGATTGACCTGCACGTGCATTTGCGCGAACCAGGCGAAGAGCACAAAGAAACCATCGCCACTGGCACCCGCGCCGCAGCCGCTGGTGGATTCACGGTGGTTGCCTGTATGCCCAACACCCGCCCCGCCGCGGACAGCGTCGCCGTCATCGAACACATCAAACGTGCGGCCGAGAAGGCCAATTACGCCGAAGTACTGCCTATTGCCGCCGCTACCATTGGCCGGGCCGGCAAAGAGCTCAGCCCCATGCGCGAGCTGGTGGCCGCTGGGGCGATTGGCTTTTCGGACGACGGCGTCCCCGTTGTCGATCCTGCGGTGATGCGCAATGTCTTTGAATACGTCAAAATGCTGGGTGTGCCCTACTTTGGCCATTGCGAAGACATGACCCTCAGCAAGGGCTGGGGCATGCACGAAGGCGCCGTGAGTAACCGCCTAGGCTTGCCCGGCTACCCGTCTGCCGCCGAAGAAGTCGGCATCGCCCGCGACATCGCGCTGTGTGAGCTGACGGGTAGTCGCCTGCACGTCTGCCACGTCTCGACTGCAGGCGGAGTCGCCCTCATCCGGGCTGCCAAAGCCCGCGGTGTGCGCGTCACGGCCGAGGCCGCCCCACACCATTTGTTGCTGAGTGACCGCTGGGTATTGGGCTGGTTGGATGAGGCTGCCAAGGCCGAAAACATCCCTGGCCTTTCGCTCAATCCAACCCTCCGTGCACCATATGACACGGCCACCCGTGTCAGCCCACCGCTGCGCAGCGAAGCCGACGCCGAGGCGGTCCTCATC
>JBFYTT010000314.1:0-5128 GCA_041300425.1 Roseiflexaceae bacterium | reverse complement strand
GCGCTGAAATAAACGACCGCACCAAGCTCATTTACCTTGAATTGGTAGGTAATCCGCGGCTCGATATCGTAGACCTCGAGAAAATCGCAGCAATAGCGCACGAATACGGTGTGCCAGTAATGGTCGATGCGACCACCGCAACACCATTTCTCTGCCGACCTTTCGAATGGGGAGCCGACCTGATTGTGCATTCAGTTACCAAGTACATGGGCGGACACGGAACGTCTATCGGTGGGGTCATAGTCGATAGCGGTAAGTTCAATTGGAATTCTCCACGGTTCCCCGAGATGACGCAGCCCGATGCGTCATACCATGGTCTCGTCTATCACACCGTCGGCGCTCCTGCCTACATCCTCAAGGCCCGTGTGCAGGGTTTGCGGGATATGGGTGCGTGTCTGAGCCCGTTCAATGCATTCCTGTTGCTACAAGGCATCGAGACGCTCGGACTGCGCATGGAGCGCCATAGTAGCAATGCGTTGGCAGTGGCCAAGCATTTGCAGGCACATCCGAAAGTTTCGTGGGTTCGCTACCCAGGTCTTGCGGATCACCCGAGTTATGCACTGGCGCAAAAATACATGCCCAAAGGACAGAGTGGTATCTTGGGTTTCGGTGTGAAGGGCGGACGTACCGCCGGGACGGCATTTATCAATAATCTCAAGCTCTTTTCGCATGTCGCCAATATCGGTGATGCACGCAGCCTTGCGATTCACCCAGCATCAACCACACACAGTCAATTGACCGCCGAAGAGCTTACCCTTACCGGCGTCACCGAGGACTTCATTCGGCTATCCATCGGTCTCGAGACCATTTCTGACATCGTGGCTGATATCGATCAGGCACTCGCTTCTATCGGGTAGTCATACAAAGGGATCACGGCATGAGCATCGTCGGCGCAGAAATCGGAATTGTGCGTACACAGTACTTTCATAGCACCCGCCCGTTGGTGCTCGACTCGGGCAGCGTCTTGTCGGAGTTGGTATTGGCGTATGAAACATACGGTGTTCTTAATGCAGCTCGTGACAATGCCATTTTGGTGTTGCACGCGTTGTCCGGCGATGCTCATGCGGCGGGACGGCACTCGCCCGATCAAAAGCATCCGGGTTGGTGGGATGAGATGATTGGACCAGGCAAGGCATTCGACACAAATCACTATTTTGTGATTTGTAGCAATGTTATCGGTGGGTGTAAGGGGAGTTCGGGCCCGCTCAGTCTCAACCCCGACACGCAATCCCCGTGGCAGGCTGATTTCCCCATTGTGACGATACACGACATGGTTGCCGCGCAGATCCATCTGGTCGATGCCCTTGGCATTGAGCAACTCGCCGCGGTCGCCGGTGGATCGATGGGCGGGTTCCAAGCGCTTGCGTGGATGACATACTATCCACATCGCGTGCGTAAGGCGATTTTGTTGGCGACAAGTGCAGCGCATACCGCTCATGCGATTGCCTGGAACGCGATTGGTCGGCATGCAATCATGTCTGATCCGCGTTGGTGCAATGGTTTTTATCATGCCGATAGCCCGCCACATGATGGGTTAGCAATCGCACGCATGATAGGTCATATCACCTATTTGAGTGACGCCTCGCTTGCACAGCGTTTCGAGAAGCGATACCAAATTGGTTCTGTTCCTTCGTACACACTAGCAGACGAGTTTGCGGTCGAATCATATTTGACATATCAAGCCAAAAAATTCAACATGCGGTTTGATGCGAACAGCTACCTATACATCACGAAAGCAATGGATTATTGGAATGTCGCACAGCCAGGCCAGACACTCGCAGATGCACTCGCAGGTTGGCAGGGTCAAACGTTGATTATTTCTTTTGATAGTGATACGTTGTATCCAACGAGTGAATCGTTGTTGATTGCCACTGCTTTGACCGAAAACAAGACTCCTGTTGTGTTTTATGAACTCCATTCCAAAGCCGGACATGATGCATTCTTGCTCGAATCGGAAGCACAGACTCCGTTGATTACGGCATTTCTCCAAAACTAGCATTTCATACATCTTTTTGCACAAATCCTGCGTATACCTTGTATACCCTTCATGGGGTCGGCTTCATCACACCATCATTTTCATCGCTGCAGTCGTAGCAAGCCATGACGTAAACGTCTAGACCCATGAGCATCATGTACACCGATCATCCATCTGTGTTCCTGCCAGCATATGTGCTTGCAGCTCTTGACTATGAGCAACAACATGCCGTAGAACTGCATCTGCGCACCTGTCATCTGTGTCAGATTGAGGTTCAGTCATTACGACAGTGGTTGCTCCACACAGACAACAACACCCCGCGTCCTGCGGTGCGGGCCCGGTTGTTTGAACGAATCAACCGATCACCATCCGAATACGTGGAATAAAACGCACAGATTTGCCCACGTTTGCACATACGTGTATGCTATATGTGTGCATTCATTGTTTGTGTCGTTCCAAACGGTGACGTACAGGAGAAACTATGAAGTCTGTCGTTCGTGTGACTGTCTTTGTTGCAGGGCTAGTTGTCGGCATCATCACGGGTGCTGCTCTCTTGTCTTATGCGTACCAAGAGGCAGGGTTGTACCCGCCGGATGATGCGACGATCAAGTTTCTTGCCCGTGAACGTGGTTGGTTACGCGAGGATGTCGACTAATGAAGTGCGTCATTACCTATTCATCAAAGGAGATGTTCTATGGACAAGCCGTGGCTGAGCTCGTATGAATCTGTTGTACCGCCCACACTGTCGTTCTCCAATCACAACCTCTTTGAACTCCTCGTCGATTCTGCCAAATCATTCCCCAAAAACACCGCAGCACGGCTCATTTTGAGCTATCTCGCCGGCGGCCGTGTCACAATCGGTGGATCACTCACGTACTCCGAACTGCTCAATCATGTCGAACATTTTGCAAATGCACTCTATCAGCTCGGGGTGCGCAAAGGTGACCGTATTGCACTCATGTTGCCCAATACGCTTCATTATGTGATTGCGTTTTTTGCGGCAATGCGTATCGGTGCCATCATTGTCAACAATAACCCTACATACACTGCCCGAGAACTCAAACACCAACTTGTTGACTCCGGTGCAGAGACGATCATCATCCTCAATTTGTTTTATCCGCGGTTACGAGAAATCCAGGCCGATACATCGGTCAAACGCGTTATCGTAGCGTACATGTACGATTTGTTGGGCTTTCCATCCAAACAACTGGTCAAAGCAAAGCAACAACGCGATCCGTCGTGGGTGAACATTCAACCCGAACACGACATTTTTTACTTTCAGCGGCTCATCGAAAAGTACCCATCCGTTGCTCCGGCAGTGCATGTGTCGCCCGATGATGTGGCAGTCTTGCAGTATACCGGTGGTACTACTGGGACGCCCAAGGCCGCGATGTTGACCCATCGCAACTTGAATGTCAACGCCAGTCAGATTAATTCATGGTTTACGACGGCCGATCAAGGCGTCGAAAAATTCATGTGTGCGATACCGTTCTTTCATGTCTATGGACTCGTCGTTGCGCTGGTGTACGGGATTTCGATTGCTGCAGAATTACAGATTGTGCCCAATCCCCGACCAATTGATAACGTCATGAACATCATGCAAAAGGAACGGTCGACCGTATATCCGGGTGTGCCTGCTATGTACATCGGGATTGTCAATCACCCAAATGTCGAACAGTACAATTTGCGATCAATTAAAGCATGTCTGAGTGGATCTGCAGCCATGCCGGTCGAAATCCAGACGCGCTTCAATGATTTGACTGGTGGACGGCTGATCGAAGGGTTCGGCATGACCGAGCTTTCGCCCGTTTCCCACGCGAACCCGTTGATGGGTATCTCCAAAAAGGGCTCAGTCGGAATCCCGCTCCCCAATACGGATGCCAAAATCGTGGATCTTGAAACAGGCGAAGCAATTCCCATCGGATCAGATGCAACGGGTGAGCTCTGGGTTACCGGACCACAAGTGATGAAGGGCTACTGGAACAAGCCCGAAGAGACCGCGCAGACCATCACCCCCGATGGTTGGTTGCGTACTGGCGACATTGCACGCACGGACAGCGATGGCTACTTCTACATCGTCGATCGTCTCAAAGACATGATTAATGTGAGCGGACTCAAAGTGCTGCCGCGCGATGTAGAAGAAGTCCTCTACATGCATCCGCAAATCCGCGAAGCAGCTGTTGTGGGTATTCCGAATGCTGAGCGCGGCGATGATACCGTCACTGCATTCATTGTCACCCACGACGGCGCGCCGATCGAGATCGAAACCCTCAAGGTGTTTTGTAAGCAGTATCTCGCCGATTTCAAGGTGCCACGTCGCTTTGAGTTCCGCACCGAGTTGCCCAAAACAGCTGTCGGGAAAGTCCTACGACGAGCCTTGGCAGAATCCAAATAAGGCATCTGACTGCACCGGATTGCATTGCAATCCGGTGCAGTCATGTATAATACTACCCTAGATGGTACGATCAAAGGATACGGCGTGACTGAAACACCGGCACACCCTGCGCACCAAGATCGTCGTTGGTTGCATAAACTGAAATTGCGCATCCGGTGGGATGCGTTTTTGTTCGTCTGTGCCGTTACGATTGTCTGCGCAGTTGCTCTGGTAACATCGTCAACCGCTCAACCATTGCGCTACCACATCGGCACGTTCGGCGATCGCGTATTGCTCGGTCGCACAGCGAGTGTCGGGAATGAAACTGATGGGAAGTGGTTTGCTGATGAGTTAGCAGCTGGTTCATCGAGTGGTCGCGCTCGTTGGTCTCAGGCGATGTCACAATTGGTGTTCCCGGTTTCTCGTATCGGCGCGATTTCGCTCCGTGTCGCCGGTTGGCCAGATGCAGAACAACCATTGGTTACCGTGACCGTCAATGACCGTGTCGTGGGGAGCTTCACCCCGACAGCAGAATTCAGACACTATGATTTCTCTGTTGTGCAGGTCAGCGAACGTGATTCGACACTCGTTACGATCCGGAGCAGCAAGGTTTTCACTGATACCAATCAATACACAGACCCGCGCCAAAAAGGGGTCCGCATTGCAGAGGTCGTTGTCTCGCCACCGTCCTCCAATAGACTGCAGTATTCGTTTTGGGCGGTATGTGCGGTGTATTTCTCGCTCCTTCTGGTAGTATTGTCACTTGCCCACCGTATGCG